>JAAZYN010000284.1 GCA_014239625.1 Myxococcales bacterium
GCCAAGGTCCCCTGCGGGATGAGCTCCACGTCGACGCTACCGGCGGCGTACTGCTCCTGGATGTCCGGGTTGCCACCCATGTAGCTGCCTTTCCACGCCCCGACCTGACGGTTTTGGAGCAACACCGCGAGGCCGCGCCCCTGATTGCCGCAGTTGTTGCTGATAATCGTCAGGTCCCGGAGGCCGCTCGCCGCGAGCCCCTCGATCAAGGCTTCGGGGTTTCCGCAGAGGCCGAAACCACCCACCATGACGGACGCGCCATCGCCCAGTCCTTCCAGGGCCTCCGCCACGTCGATGCAGACCTTGTTCACTCTTCGTCTCCCAGGGCGGCGGCGATGGCGGCCTCGAGTCGGGCCGCGTCGGCGGCGTCGAAGTCCAGCGAAGGCGCAAACAACAACGCCCCATCGCTGGTGCGTCGGACGCGCACCCCGTGCCCCTCCAAGGTTCTGGCGAGGTGTGTCGCGTGGGGTGCGGTCACGGCACGGTAGAAGCCTCGACCATGCACCGGGCCCAGCCGGCCGATGATGCGCTCGAGTGTCGCGCTCATGGCGCCGATGGGCAGGGGCCTCGCCGCTCGCAGCTCGAGGGTGGTGCGTAGCAGGGACACCTCATCGCCGTCCCACGTCGAGATCAGCGTCAGCTTGTCCTTGACCGCGTAACGAGAGCCGAGGAAGGCCATCCCGAGTTGCCCGCCGGGGAACCACCAGACCGCGTCCACGGCCACCGGCAACTGGTCAGCCAGCCACATGCCTCGTCCGTTTCGGAAGCCGCCGGTCGTCGTCTCCAGCAAGGTCAAAGGCACATCGGCCTGGGTGCAGAGGTCCTTGAGCTGCGTCCAGAACTCGTCGGGGACCGCACGGCCGGTCTGCTCGTAGACACCTTCGATGGCGACGCTCAGCACCTTTTCTGGGCCGAGCTGATCCAAGGTCTGCGCCAGCTCTCGGATGGCCGCTTGGGTGTCCAGGGTCGGATCTGCCACCGTCGGCCACTCAAACCAGTTCTGCGGATGGTCCGCCGGAAGGCTTATGGAACGCGCCGCCGCGGTGGACATTCCGGCGAACACTGGGCCGATGGAGATCACCACTGACGCGTCTGGGCGGTGAAATTTGTAGGCGCGCAGACCCTTATCGGAGATCTCGGCCCGCCCGCTGGCCAGCACGAGGTGCTTCAGTCGTCGTGGAGCCGCCGCGCGGAGGGTCTCCAGTGAGCGCGTGACGCCCGGCGTGACGAAGTTGGTGAGGCTCAACTTGTTGGCCAGACCGCCATTGAAGCGTCCAGCCGCGTGAGCAGCCTCCAACTCGCCGCAGGGGCGGGCGAAGCGTCTGCTGAGCCCGGAGGCGACGTCGAGAGGCGCCGTTCCGCCTCGTATGGGGCGCTGAAGCACACCCGCGTCCGATGTGTCCAGGCGCGGGGCGTCCAGCGCGATACGGTAATACACCGCCACGCCGTCGCCCCCGTACTGTTGGCTGAAGCGCTTGACCTCGAAGGCCCCGTAGCGTTCGTTGATGGCCTGCATAGACGCCGTCTCGCCGACCCGGTTTCTACCGGTGACGTAGCGGTAGCGCGGCCCACCGTCCAGATGTCGCTCGAGCATCGCGCGCCTGAGCTGCTCTTCCTTCAGGAACGCGCCTAGGCCCAGACCACGATGTGCCGCGTCCACTGTTACGTCGGCCGAGTACAGGGTGTTTCCGCGACCCAGCATGGGATCGGTCGACGGGCCGTCGACCTCGGCGAAGCACTCCAGCGGGAAGGCGTATGCGCTCGCGACGATGTGGCCCAGGGCTGGCGAGCCCTGCCCTCGGACCACGACCAGGCACTGGGACCCGCCCTCCTCGAGCAGCGCCCCCATCTTGACCAGGTCGTCGCGGCGGGCGGGCTCGTAGACCCGACCCTGGAGCGCGGCGATAGCCGGCAACACGCGCGGCCACTCGCCGGCGTCTACCGCGAACAGACGGTATCCGTCCGCCAGGGACGCTTTCTTTGGCGGCCAGGCGGGAGCCTCATCGGGCATCTCGGTGGCCGTCGTCTCCGCGTCGTCGGGCGACCGTGGAGACTCCGGTGGGTCGGCCTCGAAGGTGGCGAGCGTGCGCTCGATACGCGCAAACAGCGCGTGCAACGAGGCTTCCGTCATCTCGCGGTTCAAGCGGAAGCGGAGCGTCTGGGTTCCTGCCCCGTAGACCAGATAACCCTGCCAGAAGCGTTGGGCGATGGCCTTGCCCAAGGCCTCTGGCGAGGGCAGGTCGAAGGCGAAGGCGTACCCGCAGGCGCGAGGGTTGCCCACGAGCTCGCTGCCGAAACGCTCCCTCAGCACCTCGAGCCTCGGACGTGTCCAGCGCTCGAAGCGCATCGCCTCCTCTTCGCTGACCAGCTCCAGGTGGGCGTCGCCGCGCACCGCGCTCGCGGCGTGAGCCTCGATCCCGCCGAGCTCCGCCGGGAGACGGCTCATCACCACCCCCACCTGAGCCTTCTTCGCCAGCGAGACGATGTCGGGTGGCTCGGGCAGCCGGAACTGCTGATGCCACAGGAAGGGGCCGCCCAGGTGAAAGCCGCACTGCACCTCATCGATGATGAACGCGACCTCGTACGCGCCGGTCAACAGTCGCAGGTGCCCGAAAAATCGGGCAGACGCGTACCTGTCGCCCCCTTCAGCCTGCATGGGTTCGACCATCACCGCGACGGCCTGGTCGTCCTCCAAGGCCATCTCCACCGCGACGAGGGCGTCGAACTCCGCTGTCAGCAGCGCGTCTCCGGGGGGGGGCGGGACGCGCTCTCGGCTGCCCTTCTTGGCCGTCCATTGGCGGTCCAGCTTCAGATCGTGTGGCCGCTGGTCCTCGGCGGTCGCGCCTCCGGGAAAGGGCACCCAGCGTGCCTGATAGCCATCGAGCTCGAATCGGATGCGTTTTTTCGGGTTCCACGTGTTGTGCAGGGGCAGCATCGTGCGCCCATGGAACGCTCCCTCGAAGGAGACCACGGCGCGCCGGCCCGGTCGGTGTTGGGACGCGATGGCGAGGGCGACCTCGTTGGCCTCTGAGCCGCTGTTGCAGAAGGTCACATAGGGCAGCCCGGGGGCCCGCCGGCGGAGGGCTGCGGCGAAGCGGCGAAACTCTGGCGCGGATGGGGAGTCGACGGCTCCAGGGGTCTCGACCGCGGTGCGCCCAAAGCCCCCGGTGAACAGACGCTCGAGCACCGGCGGAGGGTTGAGCCCGCCCGCCTGGCTCGCGATTTGGCTGCACGCGTCGAAGAAGATCAGGGGATCCTGGTCCACGCTCGCCATGTACGGCCCGCTGGACCGATACAGGTCGAGCACCGACGGCTTCTTGTCTCTCGGGACCAGCTCGCCTGCGTAGACCCGCTCCAGGAAAGCGTGTGAGCGCGGAAGCGTCGGCGCCACGCCTCGCTGGGGGCCGTCATCGATGTTTGGGACCCGCGTCCCGGCGCTTCGCCGGCCGATGAACCTGGCGGGGTGCAGCGGCCGCAGGTCATGGAGCGCGTCGGCGAGGTCCTCGGCGGTGGCCCGGTGCTGAGCTCGGCCTGCGCGCAGTTTCAGCTTGAAGCGACCGTCGCGCATCTCCGCATCGTAGCCTCTATCCTGCATGTGGGCGGCCAGCGCAGCGACCAGCTCGTCGCTGAGCTGCTCGCGGTCGATATAGAGCCAGCCTGCGTCGACGCTGGGATATACGCCGTAAGGGTCGCAGGCCTCTTCGTACCTGTGGACGGCCTCGAGCAGCCCCAGCGCGTCCGAGGCCTCGACCGCTTCGGCGACGAACCGGACGCCTTCGAGCTTCCCGGCGTCAGCCCATTGAACCTGCACCGGGAAGGTCGCGTTGTGCACCACGTTGCTTCCGGCGGGTCGGAAATTTCCCGAGCGACCGAAGCCGCCAAAGGGGAATGAGCCGGTGGCGCGGTTGGTGCTCCTGTTCCAGTTCATACAGCCGACGCGACAGGCGCGGTAGACGCGCTCGAAGTTGGCGCGCCGCGTGCTGAACACCGCCAGCGACAGACCGTATGAGCTGCGATTTACGAGCGAGATCGCTTCGTCCAGGTCGTCGACGACGGTGACCGCGAGATCTGGGCCGAACACCTCCTGTCGCGTGTACGGTGAGTCATGCTCGGCGGTGACAAGGTGGACGCTGGGGCCGGCGAAGGCGCCCCCGCCGGGTCGTGCTCCCGCCACGAGCACCTCGGCGCCTGCGTGGACGCCCGCCGCCAACAGCGCGTCGAATCGCTCCAGGTCCGCGCTGGACGCCATGGGCCCCATGAACACATCGGAGTCCGGCGGCCCCACCGTGAGCTGGGGCACCGCCCGCAACAATCGTTCGATGAAGGCCCCCGCGACGGAGCGCTCTACGAGCACGCGGGAGGTGCAGGTACACCGTTGGCCGGCCGACGCGTACCCGCCGACGAGGACCCCTTCCAAGGCCTGGTCGAGGTCCGCGTCGTCGAGGACGATCGCCATGTTGTGGCCACCCATCTCCAGCGCGACCAGCACGTCGGGGCGATCGAACAGCGCCTTGTCGATGGCGTGACCGGTCGCCCAAGAACCGGTAAATGCGATCCCGGACAGGTCCGGCGCGGCGACCAGGGCCTGTCCAACGTCACCTCCGCCCTGCACCATCTGAAGGACCGGCGGCAGCTGGGCGTCGGCGAAGGCCTCCATGTAGCGTTGAGCTGTCTGGGGCGTCCGCTCACTGGGCTTCATCACGACCGTGTTGCCGGTCAGCAGAGCTGGGACGATGTGGGCGTGACAGAGGTGCAGTGGGTAATTGAACGGGCCGATGACACCGATCACCCCGAGCGGATGGTGACGACATTCGCCGTCGACACCGCGCGCTTGCCACGGCGCGATCTGCGGCAGCTGCTGAGTGATCACCGAGTCGATTCGGGTCAGTAACGACCTGGCCTCGACGCGTGCTTCGCTCAGCAGCTTGCCCATCTCGCTGCTCATCGCATGGGCGAGCGACTCGACGCGATGTCCCAGCTCGCGCTTGAAGCGCCGCAGGACACTTACGCGGTCCTCCATGGGCAGCGCCGACCAGGCTGGATATTCCGCGGCCGCGGCGGCGACGGCTCGCTCCGCGTGGGCCGGGTCCGTCTTCGCCGACATCACCTTGGTGCCCAGAGTGGCCGGGTTGATACTCACGATGCAGCTGTCGCTGTCGGGTACGACCCAATCGCCGCCGATGTAGTCGCCCCTTCCTACCGCTGGCATAGCCCACCCCACACGCCGAACGCCGCCACGCGCGCGCCACGACGAGTTCTAGAGTTTCTCGAACATCAGCCGCCCGGCGACGCGCGCGAAGACGACGGTCTCACTCTGCCCGTTGCCAAACTTGATGAGCGCCTTCCAGCGTTTGACGCTACCGTCGCTGCGGTGCGCCAGGCTGAACCCGCTCTTCACGTTGGCGACCCACCGCTGGCCCCGTTTCCAGAAGCCTTCAGGGTCTCGCTCTCTCTCTCGTCTGAAATCGGCCATCTGCTCGGGCCCGATAGCCTGCGCGAGCATCTCCAGGCTCTTCGTCTCGATCGCCTTGGCGACCCATTCCACCAGGCCTTCCTCCGTTTGCGGCGCCGTCTTCGGCGCTGCGGAGACGCTGGGGTCTCCTGCGGCGCCACCGCTGTTGTCCGCGCTCGTGTCCTTGCCACATCCCGAGGCCGAGAGGACCAAGAGCACGTAAAGGGCGGAGATGGCGATGAC
>JAAZYN010000285.1 GCA_014239625.1 Myxococcales bacterium
AAGAGTTGAGTGGCGGCGCTGTCGCCGTCGTCCAGCAGCACCGTCTGCGTGGCCGCCCCCGGCGCCTCGGCGGGGGCGGCGAGAGGCGGCGTGATGCTCGCCATCGTCATCAACGCTGCCATGGTCGAGGGGCGCTCCCGCGGGTCGTGCCGCATCATGCTCCGCACGGCGTCTACCAGGCTGCCCGTGAGGCCGCGCCCTGCACGCGTGACGATGGGTGGTGGCCCCCCCGCGTGAGCCTTGGCGACGGCACCGGCGACCCCGCCTGCCTGCTCCCTGGGGGACCGGCCGCAGAGCGCGGCGAACAAGGTGCAGCCGAGGCTGTAGATGTCGCTGGCTGCGGTGGCAGACTCACCCCGGAGGACCTCGGGAGCCATGTAATGCACCGAGCCCACCACCACGCCCTGTTCCGTCAGCTGTGGTCCGTCATTCGCCCGGGCGCCGATGGACTTGGCCAGCCCCCAGTCCAGCACCTTGGCGCCGGCGCCGTCGCGCAAGAACACGTTCGCGGGCTTCAGGTCGCGGTGCAGAAGCTCCAGCGTGTGTGCCTCCGCCAGAGACTGAAGAACGTCTAGCGCGACCAAGCGGATCGCCTCCGGTGTCAATGGCGCGGCCAGCCCCTCATCCAAGCTCTGGCCGGTCAGCAGCTCCAGAGTCAGATAGAGCTCGCCTTGGTCGGTGGTGCCGAAGTCCAGCAAGCGGACCGTGTTGGGGTGCACGAGCCGCCTCAGCGACGCCGCTTCACGTTCAAAGCGCCCGGCGATGGTGGGGTCGCCGCGCCGCTTGGCCCGCAGCAGCTTGATCGCGACCTGGCGTCGGTCTTCGCTCTTCGCGTCAATGGCACGCCACACGCTGCCATGCCCGCCCTTGCCGAGCAGCTCTTGGAGCAGATAGCGGCCCGCGACACGCTGACCCGTGACGGCGGTGACCGAGCGATTCGTCATAGTGGCTCTCCGGTGGTTGGTTGGGTTCCGACACCGGGTCTTGCAACCGCCGTGCCATGCACGATAGAGCCCGACAGTGGGCGATCGGCGTGGTGTGCGAGCCGAACATCGACACCACCGAGGGGGTCTGAGGACCCCAAACGGGGTTTCGAGTGGGGCCTCCCGTTCGCCGAGCACAAGGCGCTGAAACAAAAGACAAGTCGTGCCAGGGTGCCGACATCTCACCTCGCCAGGTGGGGACTCCCGTTCCGTCCAGCCCGCATGTCTCATGGACGTCGAGCAGCACCGAGGGGGGCGCCGACAGGCGTGGCGCACGCGACAACCGTCGAGCCGGCCAGAGTGAGGCGGCACCGCTCAGCGCCGCGGACCTGCCGGCCGCGGCCGAAGCGCCGTGACGTATGGAGGCTGGGCCCAGGCGCGTTCACGCGGCGCGCCGCGGCACCGACCTATCGCACCTCGAATCGAACCGGTGGGCTCCGTCGCATCCCAGCCACCAGCTGGACCTCGTGCCGTCCTTTGCTGAGCGGCCACACCATCGTATAGGGCCACTCGACGGTGCCGACCGCAGCCCCGTCGACCCACCATGTCGCCTTCGCCACGCGCGGCTCGACGGCCGCGCGCAACAACAGCGACTGCCGCTCTGGCGGGTTCACGGGGTCGACCACGAAGACGTCCGCCCCCCGCGGCCAGGTTACCCGCAGGGCGTCTGCCACGCTTCCATCGCCGGGACACCTTGGCGCGTAGCGTGTGGGTGGCGCCGGCTGGCCGGTCAGGGCCTGCCACTCGGCGTACTCGCGCGGAAGATACGTCTCCACCCGAGTGACCACATCCTGGCCTCCGCACGCGGGGCCGGCCAGCAACTTCGACCTGCGCTCGAGGCGAACGGGGCGGTGCCAATCGCACGCGTGGTCCGCTCGAGTCGCCCCCCCGGTCCTCACGTGACGGCGATGCGGGCAGTGGTCGCTTGCCGGCATCCCGCTCAGGGCGCAGACCTCCGCGTGTCCCAGCCGGGCCTCGATGGTCGGGTCCACGATGGGACGAGGCGGGCCGAACCGCTCGACCACCGCCTCGAGCACCTGACGAAACACCGGCCCAGCGCCGGTCGCGCCGGTCAGCTGTTGGGTCGAGGTGTTGGCGAAGTCGCCGACCCACACCGCCACGGTGTGGTCACCGGTGAACCCCACCGCCCAGCTGTCGCGCCAGTTGGCGCTGGTGCCGGTCTTCACGGCCACCGGGACCGAGGCGAGCAGGGCGCCGTCGAGCCCAAAGGCCCGGGATCGGGCCTTGTCGTCTGACAGCACGTACGTGATGCGCGCCGCCGCGGTGGGGGCGATGACCAGCGCTGCACGTTCGGGATCGCTGGAGGTGAAACGAGCCCGGCACCCCCGCCCGGCTCGCGCCAGCGTCGCGTAGGCCTGGGCCACCTCCAACAGGCGCACCTCCCCGTTCCCCAGTGACAGCCCCAGCCCATAGTGCTCGGGGCTCTTGTCGAGGGACTCGAAGCCCAACGACCTCAGGTGTTGGTAGAGTCGCGTCAGGCCCACCCGCTCGGCGGCGACCATGGCTGGAACGTTCAGGCTCCTCACGAGAGCTTCGCCCATCGCCACCGGGCCCGAGTAGCTCCGGTCGTAGTTGCGCGGTGAATACAGCACGCCCCCGGGGGCTCCGTAGCGGGTAGGGACATCGGGGATGACGGTGCCGGCGTGGTCACCATCTTCGAACGCCAGCGCGTAGACGAACGGTTTGAGGGTCGATCCCGGCTGACGACGAGCCATCGCCCCGTTCACCGCCCCTGACCCGGGCGCCCAATAGTCGGGCGAGCCGACCATGGCCAGCACCCCACAGGTCGCGTTATCGAGGACCACGACTGCCGCATGCGGGGCGCCCGCGCGGCGAAGATCAGCAGCACGGTCGGCGACCACCGCCTCCAGCGTCTGTTGCAGCTGCCCGTCGAGGGTCGCCCGTGTGAGCCCCTGGTCACCTCGCGCCGCCAGCCTGTCTATCAGATGCGTAGCCCGCGCCGGATTATGTTGCGCTACCATGGGCGGGGGTTGGCGCCACAGAGCTTCCAGCGACGCGGCGTCCAGCATACCCTCCTCGGCCATCCGCCGGAGCACCGTCGCCCGCCGCTTCACAGCGCGCTGGTAGCGCAACAGAGGGTTGTACCGGGATGGCGACTGAGGGAGACCTGCCAGCAGGGTCGCTTCGCTGGTCGTGAGCGCCTTGCTGGGTTTGCTGAAGTACCGCCAGCTCGCCGCCTCGATGCCTATGGTGCCGGCCCCATAGGGGGCACGGTTGAGGTACTGCTCCAAGATGACCCGTTTGGAGACCGCGCGCTCCATCCGCAACGCGGCCACGACCTCGACCATCTTTCCGACCACGCTCTTGCGTGGGTGAGGCTCGAGCAGACGGGCCAGCTGCATGGTCAGCGTGGACGCGCCGCTGACGACCCGACCGGCCCACAGCGAGTCTCGGGCGGCGCGCGCGGCGCCGCGCCAGTCCACCCCCTGATGGTCCCAGAAGCGCGCATCCTCGACCGCGATGGTGGCCTGCACCACGGCGGGGGAGACGTCATCGATGCTCACCCACCGATGCCGCATCCCGTCGGCGTTGACACGCTCTGCGAGCAGCTCACCACCTCGGTCCTCGATGGTGAGCGATGGGTCGGGCCGGTCATCGAGCAGCGCCAGGTCGTAGTCGCCCAGGGACACGGCGATCTCGAGCCCGACGACGAACAGAACCACCAGGGCGGCCACGATCCGCGCCGTGGCGAGACCCGCTCGCAGAGCGCGCGTCCTCATCGAATCACGACCCGATCGATGGGAGTGGCGCCATGAACCTCCGGGGCGTACATCGCTTCGGCGGTGGCCGCCGGCCGCAGGAAGTCCCCGGCGGTGGTGGCGCGAGCGAGATACGAAAACTCATAGCTCCCCTTGGGCATCTCGTCGGCGTAGAAGGACACCCGCGCGTCGCGAATCTCGCTGTAGCTGAGGACCTTCAGGCCGCGCGCGCCCGCATCGGTGATCGTGCCCTTGGTCACACGCTCGGTGGTCTTGAGCTGGGTATTGAGCGGCTCCAGACCGGCCGGCAACCGATCATCGATGGCCACGTAGTGAGCCGCCAGATCCGCCTTCACCTTCACCTTGATCCGGATCACGTCGCCCAACCCCAAGGTCGCGCCCAACGCCTTGCCGTCCACCGTCTCGTAGCGCCGGGTCACCTTGAAACCGGCCGCGCGCGCCTTCATCGTCGCCGGACTCAAGGAGGCCTGGTAGGCGCTCCGGACCGTCAGCGTGAGCGGCGTCGCGGCCCGATTCTTCAAGCTGACCGCCAGCGTGCCGGCCTGGCCCGCTTCGGGGAGCCCGAACTGACCGGCCGTGAGGCGCAGACGCCGAGCGCGCCCCGTGGCGCCCAGGGGCTCGAGCGTCGACAGGTCCACGGGGCGGCCGTTGAGGCTCAACTCTGCAGCTGGCCCTTGTGCCGCCTCCTGGCTCTTGGCCAACGCGGCGACGGCCATCATCCCGAACACATTCTCCTGGGTGTTGCCCCAGCGCCCATTGCGGGCCCGTCCCACGAGGCCCCGGAGCAGCTTCCCGGTGGTCTCTCCCTTCGGATAGGCGCCAGCCCAGGCCAGCAGGGCGCCGGCGTGAGTGCGCAGCGGGGAACCCATGGACCAACCCCGCGCGGAGCGGCCTTCGTACCACTGCTCCGTGGCGCTCTGTCGCGCGGCTTGACTGACCGCAGCCAGGATCGGATCGGCCAGATGATGACGGTGTCTGGACTCCGTGGCGGCGACGCCCAACAACGCCAGGCCGAAGGGGGTGAGCTTTCGCCGTGCCGCCCAGAGCTTGTCGATAGAGGTCGTCTGCTCACGCCCCAGGCGACCCAACGTCATGGCGAAGAGCGCCTTGGTGTCGCCATCCGCCATGCCGCCGTGAGGCATCGACTCGGACACCGCGCCGGCGTGCAGCTGCGTCTCCAGATAGTCGGCCATGCGAGCCAACGCCGACGCCGGGACGTCGTAGCCCTGCTTGCGCGCTTCGATCAGGGCGGTCAGCGCGAAGGCCGTGCCGAACGCGTGGGGCTTGTCCTCGCCGGGCCAGTAGGACAGCCCCCCCTTGGTGGTCTGGAAGCTGAGCAGCCGCTTGACGCCCGCCGCGGCGAAGGTGCGAAGTTTGGCCATGTCCACATCGACGCCCATCTCTGGCAGCAGGTCTTTGAGCACGAGGAGCGGGGTAGCGCCGCTGGTCGTCTGCTCGATGCAGCCGTGGGGATACTGCATGATGTAGTCCACCGATTCCTTGAGGGCCGCGAGGCCGTTGCTGCTCACGACCACCTCCAGGGCATCGCTCCCTGCGATGCGGCCGGCTGGTAGCTGCAGGTCGATGGCGCCGCCGCTGACGATCTGGCGGGTCTTGACGGTGGTACGTGACACCGTGGGGTTGAGCACCGGGATCGTCACCACGGTGGCGTCACGGTGCCCCCCCAGGTCAACGTTAAGCTGAAGCCTCACCTCGCCCGAGGCGACCATCGGCACCGCCACCGGGAACTCGACCAGCGCCTGCCGGCCGGCCTTCACGACCTTTTTCAGCGCGCGTCTCGCGTCCCCATCCGAGGTCGCCGCCTGGAGCTCAGCCTGCACGACGGCGTCGCCGGCTGCGTCCGTGCCGTTCTTCACCAGCGCCCCCAGGAGCAACGTGTCGCCCGGAAAGACGAACCTCGGCACCAC
>JAAZYN010000286.1 GCA_014239625.1 Myxococcales bacterium
CGCGCCGGTCTGCGGCTGTGACGGAAACACCTACAGCAACGACTGCGCGCGGCAGGCTGCTGAGGTCTCCAAAGACTACGACGGCGAGTGCTCCACGTGCTCCGGCCAGACGATCTCGTGCAAGCCAGGTCTGGTGCCGTGGGACACCGATGGCGACAACTGCGATGACACGTGTATGTGCCCGGACGGCAGTGAACCGTCGGCCACCGATGAGTGCGTCGGCCCGAGCGAAGACCAGCAGCTCTGCGTCGACAGCGGCGGCGTGTGGGACGAGCTGGCGTGTGGGCATTACCTGTGCGGCGCCCCCAACCTGTGTCTGGCTATCATCCCCGGCTGTGATTGTGGTCCTGACGCGAACTTCAAGGAGGGGATCGGCTGTGTTGAAGACCCCAGCTGCAAGGAGCAGGAGTTCTGCGGTGGTATCGCCGGATTCCAATGCCCCATCGGGCAGTGGTGCGATCTGATCCCCGGTCAATGCCTGTTCGCCGACGGAGGAGGCTATTGCGCCGAGATTCCTCAGCTCTGTACCGACGATGTGGCGCCGGTCTGCGGCTGCGATGGCGTGACCTACAGCAACGACTGCCAGCGCCAGGTGGCCCAGGTCGCCAAGGACTCTGATGGCGCCTGTGGAAGCTCCGGGTGCGGGCCCGAGCCCCTCTGCGGTGCCGGACAAACTCCATTCGACAGCACCGGTGACGGGTGCAACGACACCTGTGCCGACGTCAGCACCGTCTGCTACACCAGCGACACGTGTGCGGCCGACACGTTCTGCGCCAAGGTGGGCTGTGACGCGTCGACCGGCGGCGAATGCGCGTCGATCCCGCAGAACTGCCCGCAGGTGGTGAAACCGGTGTGCGCCTGCGACGGCGCGACCTATGGAAACAGCTGTAAGGCTGCCGCGGCCGGTCAGAACGTGGCGTTCGATGGCGCGTGCGATGCCGCGCCGCCGGCAGCGCCATAGGCCCATGGCGGCGGCCTCCCAGCGCCGGTCAGCGACGCTGGGGGGGCTGTCTGCGGTCAGGTAGCCGCGAGCGGACGGCTTGGGGCCGGCCTGGCGTGGTCGGGCTCCCTTCGCCGGAGAGTTCGCCTGCCGCCTGCCGCCTCTACGCTCCCGTTGGGGCCCTCGCGAGCGGCGGCGCGCCTGGCGGTCTGACGACCAAAACGCGCTCATGGCGCCTGTGACTCATGGCGGTCGTCATGGCGCCGCCCCGCCGACCTCATCACGCGGATCGCGAACTTCGCACCGTTTTGGTAAGGGGGGCTCATGGTAGTACGCAACACGACAACAGTCGCAGTCATCGGTGGGACCGGGTACGGGGGGGCCGAGCTCATTCGCTTGCTGGTCCGTCATCCCGACGTCGAGTTGGTCCGCGTCACCAGCATTGACCGCGTGGGCGAGCCTCTCGAGGCGGTTCATCACAACCTCTGGGCGACCGGGCTGACCTTTGAGAACATCGCGCCGGCCCAAGCGGCCAGCGAGGTCGACGTGACCTTTCTGGCGTTGCCCCACAAGGTCAGCTCTACGATCGCGTCGGATCTGGAGGGGGTGGCGGCGCGGATCATCGACCTCTCAGGAGACTTTCGCCTGCGGGACGCCCGCGCATACGCGACGTTCTACGGAGTCGAACATCCCCACCCGGAGGAGCTCGATGGGCGTTGGATCTACGGCCTTCCCGAGCTGAACCGGGAGCTCATCAGCGCCGCGACACGGGTCGCCTCCCCCGGCTGCTTCGCTACCACCGTCGCGCTTGGGCTGCTGCCGATCGCGCGCGCCGGCCTTCTGGCGGGCCCTGTCCAGACCGTCGCCTGCACCGGATCGTCGGGGAGCGGAGCATACGCCAAGGCCGGCACGCATCACCCGACGCGAGCCAACAACCTGAAGATCTATAAGCCCCTCACCCACCAGCACACCCCTGAGATCGTCCAGACCCTGGAGGCGGCTGCTGAGCGTGGGGGGCACGGGACGCCGGACTTCAGCCTCAACTTCGTCCCCGTCTCGGCCCCTCTGACCAGGGGGATCCTGGCCAACAGTTTCGTGCGGCTGCCCGCCGCGATAGGGACACAAGAGGTGACGGCGCTGTTTGTGGAGGCGTATGGCGGCGAGCCCTTTGTCCGAGTGCTCCAGAGCGGAGCCGGCCGCGGGGCCGAGGTCGTGGCTATCAAGGGAAGCATGTACGCGGATCTGAGCTTTCACGTCGGGCCCCCCGACGGGGCGACGCGACAGCTGGTGGTGACGACCGCTGTCGACAACCTGGTCAAAGGTGGCGCGGGACAAGCCGTCCAATCGATGAACTTGATGTTGGGCCTGGCGGAGACCTCCGGCATCGACGCGCCCGCGATGTGGCCGTGACGGCCACCGCGGTCCTGAAGTTCGGTGGTGACGTCGTCGCAGAGCGGCAGCGGCTGGGGGCTGTGTTGGAGGTTGTCGCAGCCAAGGTGCGGGAGGGGTGGCGGTTCGTTATCTGTCACGGTGGCGGCCCGCAGATCTCGGCCCTGACGAAGCGGCTGGGAATGCGGCCAAACAAGGTGGGTGGCCGAAGGGTGACCGACGACGCGACGCTGCAACTCGTCAAACAGGTGCTGGCGGGCGAGGTCAACATCGACGTTGTCTCCGCTGCGCTGCGAGCAGGCCTCGCCGCGGTCGGGATCGCTGGCGTGAGCTGCCGACTGGTGGACGCCCACCGGCGACCGCCAGTCGTCGTAAGCGGTGGTGGCGCCGCAGCCGTCGACTTTGGTCACGTCGGACGGATCGACCGCATCCGGACCGCGCTCATCGAGCACCTGTGGAGCGGGGGCTACGTCCCCGTGGTCGCGACCCTGGGGGTCGGCGCCGACTCGAGCGTGTACAACATCAACGCGGACACCGTGGCGTCGGCGCTGGCAGCTGCCCTCGGAGCCGACCACCTCTTCTTGATGACGCAGGTCGGAGCCGTGTTGCGTGATGTCGACGATCCCAGCTCGAGAATACGCAGGATCACCGCCGATGAAGGGCGGGCGCTGATCGATGAGGGCACGATCATCGGTGGCATGATCCCCAAGGTCGAAGAAGCCCTCAAGTGCCTGTCGGCTCCATCGCGTGTCGGCGCCGTGCATATTCTGGGCGGCTCTGCGGCAGCGCTGGACGAAGAGATCGGGCGACCTGGATCGTCGGGGACGTTGTTGGTGCCATGACGGATTATGCGGCGCGATACCCAGGGTTCGGTTGGGTCTGCCCAACCGAGTCACGGTGCCCGCAGGGAGAGGTCTCGCGCAGAGGCTCAGAGACGCAGAGAAAGAATCCTCTGCGCCTCTGCGCCTCTGAGCCTCTGCGCGACCATGGGGCCACAGAGAGCGGACGCAATCGAACACTGGGGTTACAGGCGACCGTCTCCGACGCGTTCGAGCCGCTCCAGGTGGCGTGGGTCGCGCGACTCGTCAACGCGCCGAGCCATACCCTCGCCAGAGATGATGTGGAGGCTGCTGCCGCGCGCCTCGTCGATCAGACCGCCTCGGAGCTGGGGCTGAGCTGTGAGCGCCACCCGGACCCGAGCGGTCGGTTTTTCGACCATCGTGTCTACGCAACGCTGGCGACCGCCATGACCGATGTGTCGCCCGCGCTGGTCGGTCACGTCGACACAGTCTCTCCAAGAACCCTCGGCACAAAACGGGCCGAGAGAGAGCCACGAATGAGGCTCAGGTTCTCCAGGTCTTGGCGGCCGCGCGGTAGGTCTCGAAGGTCGAGGCTCCCGGGTCCAGCTCCAGGGCAACGGTCATCGGCCCGCGAGCCTGAACGACGCGAGTTTTGGCGATGCGGGCGGCGATCACGAACGGGCGCCCGTTCGCATCAGGCAGACTGATCTCGACCGTGACTCCGAGGCTCACGTCTTTCCCGTGGGCCAGCAAGGTGGCGGTGACACCAGCAGGCCCGGCGGTGTCCACCAGCAGGGTCGACTTGCGGCCGTCGGCGCGGACAACGTGGCCCTTGGCGATGGGGCGGCTGGCATGAGGTCGAGCGGTCGGTGCGGGGACGCGCCGGACCGCGGTGGCGGCCAGCTCGGCTCGGTCGCCCTTGTCGTTTTGCACGAAGTCTTGCAGGCGCGGTTGGCTGGTGCGCTTTTGCGGTGTCTCACGCCGGTGGCGACGGTTTGCCTGGGGAGCTCGCGCTTGACCACGGAGCGCGGAGGGCGTACCCGCATCCTCACGGCCTGTCCCGGCAGATTCGTAGCGCGGAGTGACCTGTAGGTGGCGATCGCTGATTCGGCGTCGTCGCGTCGGTGGGCCCTCCAAGCTCCCAAACCCTCCGCCGAGGGCGTCGAGCGCGTCGAGCACAGCCTGACCATCCGCCGGCCGAACGGCTCGGTCCTTTGCCATCATGCGTCTGATCAGCTGGCGGAGAGGCTCACTCACATGGCCCGTCCGGGTCGGCCACTCGGGTACGGGCTCCGACAGGTGGGCTCGCGCGATCTCCATCGGAGATGGGGCGTCGTAGGGCGGCTTGCCCGTCAGCACCTCCCACAGAATGCAGCCCATGGCGTAAACGTCGGCGGTGGGCTCTCCGCTGTTGCTCCGGTTGGACTCCGGCGCGAGATACTGCGGCGAGCCCATCCTGGCGTCGCCCCGCGTTGACTCGCTCGGGCGGTCGATGGCCTCGGTCAGCTCGAAGCCTCGCAAGGTCACGAAATCTCGTTCGCCGGCGCGGCGGCTAAGGATGATGTTGTCTGGGGAGAGGTCGCGATGGACCATGTCCGCGGCGTGGATGGCGCTGGTCGCCGCTGCGACCTGTCGGATGATCCGCAACGCCCGATCAACACGCAGCCCAGCGTGGTTGTTGGTGACGGCCCGGAGAGGTATTCCGGCGAGGAGCTCCATCGCGTAGTAGTGCCGTCCGTCGTCCATGCGTCCGGAATCGTACACGTTGATGATGTTTGGATGCTGCAGCCGGGCGGCGGCTCGGATCTCACGCAAGAAGCGTTCGACCAGCGCTGGATGCACCAGATTGTGGCGTTGGAACATCTTCAGCGCCGAGCGCTGGCCCATGTCCTCGCGATACACCTCGAACACGTTGGCCAGCGGTCCCACGCCAAGGAAACCGACGACTTCGTATCGGTCGCCGATCACCTGGCCGATCAGGCCCAGTGCTTCGGGCGATGGTTGCGGGTGGGGCACGAGCGCTCCAGTTCTGCGTGTCCGAGCAGAGTGTTCTAGTACCGGCGCATGAAGCAATTACAGTTCATTACAAGGAGACAATCGTCGAGGCATCTGTATTCCACGGGGACGCATAGTTACATGTTTTTATTGCTGTGTCGAGCATCCCGACGTGACCGGGTGGGTCCGGCTTGGTCATCGAGGGACGGGTGATCGTGGAGCTCGAGTCCGTCGAGCGAGCGCTCCCGGTCCACAGCAAGCAAGCGCTGACCCCCATCAAGCTCGCTGATGTGCGCGTCGGGCTCTTGCTGAACTTCGGCGCTGAGCGGATCAACGACGGAATCACCCGACTCGTCCATCGCTTCCCCGAGCAGCCCCTGTGCGTCTCCGCGGCTCTGCGCGAGCCTTTCAGGCCCGACCATTGCCATGTTCAGCGTGAGCAGATCCCATCGATCACTGGGGTTAGAAGTCCCCGCTCAAGCTGAAGCCGGCGCCTCGAGGGCTCACAAGTGGAGCCGCCCGGAGGCTCACCCCATCGACCTC
>JAAZYN010000287.1 GCA_014239625.1 Myxococcales bacterium
TAGCGCCTGCCCATCCGAAGGTTGCAGCCGAAGTCTGGTGAGACATGCGGGTTAGCGCCGGCCGTCTCCAGCAGAGCTACTCCAGAGCGCTGTCGCGCACCACGAAGGCTCGGGTCCCCTCGAAGCCCAGCGCCATGGAGAACTCGGTGCAGGCGCCGTCGACCTTTCCGAGATCGGCGTTGTTCACGAAGATGGGCGTCACCAGCTCGGCCTCCGCGCGGGCGTTTGTCTGATACAGCTCGTCGAGCACGTCGGCGACGTTGATCGCGCCGCCCAGGGCGCCGTGATAGGTCCCATCCTGGGCGATGGTGAAGCGAATCTGTCCGCCGCGCACGCGCATCAGAAACGACGCCTCGAGCACCTCGATGGGGATCTCGAAGTCCACCGGACCCGCATGGATCTCACCATCCACCAAGCTCACACCCTCCACCACCGAGACCGGCTTGTCGTAGTCCAGGTAGAACGTCTGGTCGGGCGCGATGAGACCAAAGGTGCCGATGTCCGGGTCCGTCAGCGCCCGGTACAGGTGAAGCGTCAGCCCCTCGCCGTTGACCCCGTCGTGGTCGCCCTCGAGCTCCACCGCGAGCAGGAAGCGCCCTTCGTTGATGGCCCCCTGCAGCAGCTCCTGGACGGCCTCTCCCACCAGCGGTGCCAGCGCTGGCCACAGCTTGGCGAGCTGGTTGTCCACCCCTTGCTGTCCCGACGGATCCGTCAGGTCGTCCTGATGACAGGTCTCCTCATCGTCCGCGTCGCTGATCCGGCCGTCCAGGTCGAATCCCACGGCCACGCCATCGGCCGCCTCCAGAAACTCGAACCGCCGCAGCACGTTGGCTCGGGCGTTGTCCAACAGGTAGGCGGTGCCCTCGAAGTATGCAGGGTCTGGCTCATCCACCAGCGCCGGTTCCGCTACCGGGTCTGCGCACCCCGCGCCGCTCATCGACAGGGCCGCGAGGGTCCACCAGCAGGTCATCTGGCACGTCAGCAGTGGTCGCATGGTTACACCTCGATGGCGCTGAGGCCCTCGGTCACACGCCCCGCGTCCACGCCGAACTCCGACGCGAAGACGCCCATGGCGCGCAGCAATGACAGGGGAACGACGCAGGCGTTGTGGTTGGTCTCGCTGCGGTAGTGGAAGCCCGTCGTGAAGGCTCCCCCGGCACGCCCCGCCAGCAGCAGCGGGAACTCGTCGATCTGGTGGGTGCGCCCGTACGAGGTGTCGCTGGTGGCCAGGATCGCGCAGTGGTCCAGCAGCGTCTCGTCACCCTCGGGGACCCCACGCAAGGCCTCGATGAAGTACGCGAAGTCGGCCATGATCGAGGTCACGATCCCGTCGACGATGGGCTGCTCGCCGGGTTCGTCGTGGGTGAGCTGATGGTGCCCGGCGGTGGCCCCCGGGTACAGCACGTCGCTCAGCGGGTCGCTGTAGGTGTAGTGCAGGACCCGCGTCATGTCGCAGGCAAAGGCCATGGTCACCAGGTCGCTGACGACGTGGGAGCGGGCGCTCATCTGCGGTCGCCCATCGATGTCCGGGATCTCGCCCGGCGCGGTCGGGCGGCTGCAGGCCGCCAGGCTGGGGGGATCGTCTTCCAACCGCGCGATCCGCAGCTCCAGGTCGCGAACGCTGGCGAGGTGCTGGTCGATACGGAGCTTGTCGTGGTTACCCACCACCCCTTTGAGGCTCTTGGCGTCCTCCATGACCGAGTCCAGCACGCTGCGTCGCAACGCCAGCGTAGGGTCGAGGATCGGCTCCTCACCGGGGGCCGTGAAGCTGGGCCCGAACAGCCGCTCGAACAGCTTCGCCGGATCGCTCTCCGGTGGGTTGGTGCTGTCGGGCCCGTTGTGCGACAGGCCCGCACACCCCGGCTCCACACCGACCTCCAGCGACCGGAAGAGGGTCTCGCCTCCGATCTCGGTGGCCATGATCTGATCGAACGAGGGGCCCGCGAAGGTGTGCTCCTCGCCGTTGACGATGAGGTTCTGCCCCGACAGAAAGCCGCCGGGCCCAGAGGCGTGGGCGACGTAGTTGTCGGTCTTGACCTCCAGGCCTGTGAGCACCGTCAGGTCGCCCTTGACCCCGGCGAGCGGCGCGAGCTGCCCGGCGGGGGTCCAGTCGGGGCCGGTGACGTCGGGCACCCACCTGGCGGGGTGCATGCCGTTGCCCCAGAAGAACAGCCCGAAGCGCGTCGGGAACGCGCCCTCGGCCGCTCGCGCGCTGAGACGACGCCCAAACGACGCCTCCAGAATAGGCAGCCCGATGGTCACGGCGGCGCCGCCGAGCACCCCTCGGAGGAAGGTTCGTCGGTCGAGCCGTTGGGTCCACTTGCGGTCGCTCATCGTCAGTCCCTCGGTCCGGCGTTTCGAAACAATGGGCTCGCCACGATCTCGGTCAGCAGCGGCAGCACGCGGTAGCCGCCCCCGGCGAAGCGCTCCGTGAGCGCCGTGATCAGCGCCTCTTCGTCCTGCGTCTCTACCCGGCCGTTGGCGTACCGGACGAGCATCCGGACCAGGCACGACGCGAAGGCGGGGTGGTTCTTTACGGCCTCACCCAGCCCGCGCGCGTCCGCGAAGGCCTCGCCGTCCAGCTCTCCGCTGGGGTCGATGGGCGCCCCGTTGTCGGTCAGTCGCCAGCGGCCGAGGCCGTCGAAGTTCTCCAAGGCCAGCCCGATCGGGTCGGTCAGCGAGTGACAGCCAGCGCACGACGGGTTCTCCAGGTGCTCTTTGACGCGGTCACGCAGGGTGAGGGTGGTCCCCGACGGCTCTGGGATGGACGTGTCGACGTCCACGGGGGGCGACGGGATCTGCTGACACAGAAAGATGTTGCGCACGGCCTTGCCGCGCCGCGTGGCCGACGACGAGACGCTGTGAGCGTGGAGCGCCAGAAACGATGCCTGCCCGAGCAACCCAGCGCGGCCCCCGTCTTCGGGCAGCAAGGCCTTGCCGAACTCTCCTTTGATCGGAGCGGGCACCCCGTACAGCGCGGCCAGGCGCGGGTTGAGGAAGGTCTGGCGGGTGGTCATGACGTCGCGGTAGTCGCCGTCCGCATCGAAGATCAGGTGCTCCAGCAGCCGCAGGGTCTCCTCGCGCGCGTCGGGTCCAAGCTGCGCGTCGTGGTGCTCGAACACCGTCGGGTCTTTGGACAGCTCCATCAGCTCGTACAGGTGCAGGTAATCGTCGAAGAAGCTCCGCAGCCCCTGGCGCGCCCGCGGCGAGGCCAACAGGCGCTCGGCCTGGCTCATGAGCCCCTCCTCGGTGGCCAGCTCACCGCGTCGCGCCGCCTCGAGCAGCTCCTCGTCGGGGGTGGTGTTCCACAGAAAAAAGCTCAACCGCGCCGCCTGATCGCCGCTGGTGAAGGACTGGCCTTGTCCCAGCTCGACTCGAAACAGGAAGTGTGGCGACTGCAGCAGGGCGGCCAGGGCGTAGGTCAGGCCCTGATGGAAGTCGCCCAGGGTCGTCGCCGCGTTGGACGCGATGGCCGAGATCCGGTCGATCTCCTCGTCGCTCAGCGGCCGACGCCAGATGCGCTCGCCCTGTGTCTGCACGAACTGTCGGGCGCACGCGTCGTCGACCGTGCCCGTGGGCGCACACGGCACCAGCGCGGCCCGGCGCGCGTCGGTGGCCAGGGCCTGCTCCGCGATGGCAAGCGCCGCCTCTTCGGCGGACTCTACGCCGCGCGCGCTGAGGGACCCACTGGAGGCGCCGACGGAGAGCAGCCCTCCGAGCTCCAGGTCGGGCTCGGCGATGTCAGGGATGGCGAGGTCAGCGCCGAAGAGGTCGGCCACGACCTGCTGATATTGGGCCGTGGTGAGCCGCCGCACGGCGACGGGGCCGGCGTCGACCACTGGATAGGGCGCGCTGACGGCGCCTGGTTCACCGGGTGGGCAGCCGCCTGCCAGGGATGGCAGCCCGGCGATGACGATCGCGACCAGACACCTTTTGAGCACGACGGTTCCCTCCTTGCGAGAGCAGCGGTCCGTTCGTGCGGCCTGTACCACAGCTGGTGTCGTGGTTGGCAAGGTTCAAAACAACGAACGTCGTCACCTGCGCCTGCGCCGCGCGGCGCAGGGCCGCCGCGCGTGCAGTCTTTGGAGTACCGCGGGGCCGTCGCGAGCGGCCCGTGCTCCCGTGGCTCGTGGATGAGCTCGAGGTGAGCGCGGGTCGCAACTCCTGGGCTCCTCGGAGGTCGTCTTGGAGACGTTGGCCATTTCGGGGCCCGGTGTGTCGGGGGCTCCAGCCTCCTCACCCCTCACGTCAGCCCGGCGCGCCGCGAGCGCCGGCGCTCACCAGGAGACGACGTAGTTGTTGAAGGTGCTCAACTCCATCTTCAGCAACCCGCCGCTCTTGAGCACGGCATACACGATGTCGTTGTTGTCGGGGTCCAGGACCACGCCCCCATACCCGATGCTGTTGCCGTTGGTCAGCGTCGTGCTGGGGCTGCTCACGCTGCGACTCTCGGGATAGTCGGAGACCAGGATGGCCTGGTCGCCGTGTTCGTCGCGGCCCGTGTCACCGTAGATGCTCTCGCGTCGCCCGTTCTTCAGGTTGACGATGGACCCCACATACTTCGCCACCGTGCCCACGGCCCAGACGACCTCTCGGCTCGGGTCCCAGAACATGTTGGCATAGCCCATGCCGCCGTAAGTCCCGTGAGTATAGCTGACGTGGGCGATGTCGCCGGTGGTCAGATCGAAGGAGTAGAGCTCGTCGTTGCTCACACCATAGATCTTCCCGTCATGGAAGAGCAGCCCCTTGACCGGGAACTGCAGGTACGGGCCGTTCCCGATGGGGTCCGGCGCCGGCGCCGCTGGGCGAGTCGGGTCGGAGACGTGGCCGGTGCCGCCCCACCTCGAGTGGACCTTGCAGGTCTTGCCGTCCGCGCTCACCGACACGATGCCGTCGCCCTCGCGGATGCCGTGCATCGACATGTAGAACGTGCCGTCTGGGCCGATCTCGAAGGCGTTGGCCTGAAGCGCGACCGTCTGCGTGTGACCGTGCTGGTCGGGTCGGTAACACTGGCCGTAGGTGTCGCTGAGGTCAGGCGAGTCGGTGTTCTCCGCCAGCCACGCCAGCGTGCGCTCGCCCGTCACCGGGTGAACCCGAACGATCTCGCGATTGTCACTGCTGCCCTCGCCCGTGCCGCCGCCGAAGACGTACAGCATGTTGTCGGGGCCGAGGCGGATCACGTTGGCGCCGCCGAGAATTTGCGGGCCGAAAGGAAAGGGGCCGGTGAAGGGGGTCTTGTAACCCGAGCCGAATTCCCCCGCTTCAGGATGAAGTCCGGTGACCACGCGGCGGTTCTTGGTGTCCAGGTTCCAGGCCACCACGGCGCCAGCCTTGCTGGCCTGCGGGCTGGACCACTTGACGATGGCGTACATCTCGCGAGTCGCCGGATCGACGGTGCCGCTGAACCACGACGCACCCGAGGAGCTCTGTTGGTACCAGGCGTTGAAGCTCGGACCCGTCCCGTATTGTACCGGCCACGTATTCTTGGCCATGGCGTCTTGCGTGCCACAGTTGATGATGGGGCCACCGGGGCGGCCACCGTTGGTGATGTCGATATTGTTGGGATCCGCGAGGGCGTCGCCTGTGCCACCAGCCCCACCCTGGCCGTCCCCGACGAGCATACGGCCTCGACCATCTGCGTCTATCCCTCAGGGCTCCGCACCCTC
>JAAZYN010000288.1 GCA_014239625.1 Myxococcales bacterium
ACGTAGCTCTTGCCTGAGCCGGTGGGGAGCACGACCACCCCACGTCGCCCCTTGTCGGTCCACGCTGCCAGGGCCTCAGCCTGATGCGGATAGGGTTCCCGCTGCCTCCTCGGATGGGTGAAGGTCAGCGACGAATAGTCTCGCGCCTCGTCGATCAAAGGGATGTTCGCCTTGAAGGCCGCTCCTACGGTCCGTCGGTAGGCGATGGCCGGCGCGCGGAGACGGCCAGCGGCCCGAGGGTCGGCGAGGAACGTCTCCACCGCCACCGCCTCGTCGAGGAGGTCGCCAGCCCCAGGCTCCAAGAGGATGGTCCCTCGATCGAAGCTCAGGCGCGGGGAGTCGCTCATCGGCAATCGGCGAGGATGAGCCGGTCCCGACGGGCGTCGACCTCCTCGACGCGGAGCTTGATCGCCTGAGAACGCCGCAGCTTATGTCGCGGTGTCAGCGTCAGGACTAGGGCCAGCTTCGGCACTCGGATGACCCAGCGTCGGCCGACCTCGTGGACGACCAGCCCGTCGAGGATGACGTCCGGGTGGCTCTCCAGGTACCAGAGAGCCCAATATCGCCGCGATTGCTGCTCGACCGAACGGATCTCACTGGTCCGGCGTTCGATGTTCGAGATCATCTCTCGTAGATCTCTCGTGCTGAACGGCGGGCGATGGCCCAGGGCGACGGCCGCGAGCTGGTGGTTCATCACCAGGTCTTGGAATCGCCGCAGGGGACTGGTCACCTGAGTGTAGGCAGGCAGCGCCAGAGAGAAGTGGGGCGCGGGCGTCACCGAGATGGCCGACGGCTTGAAGCGACGCAAGATGTTCCACTGTTGCCACGCATCGGTGACCGGCCCCGTCGGCCTCTCGATGGGCTTGTCGGGGGACGGCTGCGAGCGAAAGATCGTGGGCACGCTGTGTCGCGCGCAATGCGCTCCGACCGCGCCGCACACAGCCACCATCATTTCGGCCACGAGCTGCCGCGCGGGGCCATTCGGGTTGGTGGGTTCGAGCGTCACCGCGCCGGTGTGAGGGTCCGCGGTCATGTGGACCTCGTCGCGCATAAAGGTCATCGCGCTGGCTCGCTCTCGGAAGCCGGCGTGAGCCTCCATGGCCGCGCCGGCGAAGTCGATCAGCTGGGCGATGGGCGGCGGCAGCGCTCCCATCGAGTCGCGCTGCAGCGCCTCGTCGACCGCGTCGTAAGTGAGCCGTTTGTCCACACGAATCAGCGCGCGTTCGATCGTGAAGTCGCGGAGCGCGCCGTCGGACTCCAACGCGAAGGAGTAGCACATGGCCAGACGATCTTCGCCCTCCAGCAGGCTGGCGTGCTGCTCTCCCAGCACGCGCGGTAGCATCGGCCATCGCGCGTCCGGCAGGTACATCGTCGAGACCCGAGCGGCGGCCTCCAAGAACACCGCGCTCTCAATCGGCACGGCAGCGGCAGCGTCGGCGATGAACACCAGGAGTCGGTCGCCCTCCACCGCGAAGGCGTCGTCGACCTCGAGTGTATGGGCGTCGTCGATGGCGACGGTGACCAGCGCTCGGTGGTCGACCCGATCCAGCCTGTCCGCCGCCCGCCCAGTCAACGCGACGGCCGCCTGCCGCAGCTCTTCGGTGTGAGCCGTCGGCAGCCCTGCGCGCATCAGCGCCACGTTCTGGTGTTTCGTCCACCCCCCCAGCGTGACGAGGAGCTCGGCGGCCGCCTGCGTCGGCACGCTCAAGGGGAGCTCCAGGTCTTGCATGATCTTCAGCGTGCTCTTGTAGTGCGCGGACTCCTTGGCATGCAGCGCCAGGTCGGCCAGCCACTGCATATGGTTCGCGACGGCCTCCTCCTCGTCGGGGCTCGACGGGGTCCCCGACGAGCCCGCGAGTCGCTCTCGAAACAGCCTCAGGGCGAGTGACTCGTGCCGCGCCATCTTCTCGCGGTCCGCCAGCTGCTGCTTGGCGGCCGCCAGGGATTCGGGGTCGGTCACCATGATGACGCCGCCGCGGAAGCGGAAGTGCAGTCGTTCGGAGAACACCGCCGCTACGAGGGCGTCCTCGCGCCAGGGGGCGGGCTCCGCGCCTCGGTAGGCGAGCGCCGCCAAGTCCGCCGGAGGGTATGAGTTCAGCTGCGCTGCTGCGGCCTGAAGCTCCCCCCAGAGGGCCGGCAGATCGAGACTCTGGACCGCCAGGAGGACACGCTTCCAGTACGCATCAAGGGTCGCGTTGTCAGCGCAGCGTTGGCGGCTCATCCACAGCGGACGCTTGGGCGAGATAGCCCTCTCATGGCCTGTCACGTCGGTGTGCAGAAGTTTTCGGCGGGCCTCTCCGGTGATCCGGGAGGGCCGCAGGTGTCCGTCGACGGCGATGATCAGGACGGTTCCACGATCGATGTCACTCATGCCTGGCCTCGCAATATGAGTGTCTCACCGAGCCCAGAGCTGGCCGCGAGCCTCTGAGCGAGGAGCGTGAACCGCTTGGAGATCTCGGCGTTGCGCACAGCGATCCCCAGCGCCTTGGTGGTGCCGACCAATACGACCAGGCGTTTGCCGCGCGTGATCCCGGTGTAGAGGAGGTTTCGTTGCAGCATCTTGAAGTGCTGGGTGCTGACCGGCAGCACCGCCGCCGAATACTCGCTGCCCTGGGATTTGTGCACGGACACCGCGTAGGCCAGCACCAGCTCATCGAGCTGGTCGCGCTTGTACACCACTGGTTGGCCGTCGATGTTCACGATGAGTCGGCTCTCCTTTGGGTCTATTTTGGCGACCCTGCCCACATCGCCATTGAACACGTTTCGGTCGTAATCGTTCCGGATCTGCATCACCTTGTCTCCGAGCCGGAACGTCGATGTGCCGTGGGTCAGCTCCTGTGCCCCTGCAGACTCTCTTGGGTTCAGCAGAGCCTGAAGCCGTTCGTTGAGGTTGTGAATACCCAGCAGGCCGGCCCTCATCGGCGACAGGACCTGGACATCGTCGATCGGGTCGAAGCCGAAGCGATCGGGGATCCGCTGCGCGACCAGATGTTCGATCAGGGCTAGAATCTGGGCGGGCTCTTCGCGCTCGATGAAATAGAAATCCTGCAGCGGAGTCCCGGGCTTGGTGACCTTGGGGGTGCGGCCTTCATTGACCATGTGGGCGTTATCGATGATGGCCGACCCGGCCCCCTGACGAAAGATACGGTCCAGTCGCGCCACCGGGATCACGTTGGATCGGATGAGGTCGGTGAAGGGAGCGCCCGGCCCCACCGGTGGTAGCTGATCGACGTCTCCCACAAAGACGACCCGCGCGCCCGGCTCGATCGCGCGGACCAACGCGTGGCAAAGGGAGACATCGAGCATCGATGCCTCATCGACGATGACCAGGTCGGCGTTCAACGGATCATGTTCGTCCCGCTGGAAGACGTGATCGGACGGGCTGTACTCCAGGAGTCGGTGGATAGTCTTGGCCGGGCATCCAGTGGTCTCGGTCATTCTCTTCGCCGCCCGCCCGGTGGGAGCGGCCAGCGCCGTGCGGGCCCTTGGGACCCCGGCTGCGTGCAGCAGGGCTCGGATGATGGTGGTCTTCCCGGTGCCTGGCCCGCCCGTGATGATGCTGAAGCCACTCTGGAGCGCCTCGAGCAGCGCGCGGCGCTGGCCTGGCGCCAGCGTCATCTCGAGCTGGCGCTCGGCCCGGTCGATGCGGTCGCTGATGTCGCTGGCGTCGCTCGTGCCCTCGGCAAATGACGTCAGCAATGTCCCCAGCCTTCGGTCGAGCAGGGTCTCGGCTTCGTAGAGCGGGGTCAGGTAGACCGCCGACTCGCCCGGGTCGTCGGGCAAGTCATCCAGAATGACCCGCCTGTCCATGGCCAGCGACGTCAGGCCCGGCCCCACCGCGTCGACGGGCACACCGAGGAGGTGAGCGGCCGCGTCCAGCAGCTGCGGCCGCGGCAAAAAGCAGTGTCCCTCGCCCCGCGCGGCGAGCAGCGTGTGATAGACCCCCGCGCGGATGCGCTCCGGTGCGGAGTGCTCTATCTGCAGACCTCGGGCGACCTGATCGGCTTTGGCGAAGCCCACGCCGTGGACCTCTTCGGCTGCGCGGTAGGGGTTCTGGCGGATGACCGTCACCGTCGCGTCCCCATATTTTTGGTAGATTCTGTTTGCTAATCCAGGTGTTATGCCAAGTCCATAGAGGAAAACCAGGGCCTCCTGGGCACCTCGGCGCTCCTTGATCGCCTTGATGACGCTCGCGCGGCGTTTCTCTCCGAGGCCCGCCACCTCGGACAGGCGGTCCGGGTCGCCGGTGATGACATCGAGGGTCTCGGCGCCAAAGATGGCCACGATCCGTGCGGCGATCTTCGGCCCGATCCCCGGGATGAACCCGCTGGATAGATAGGCCTTCAGGCCGTCCGGGGTGGAGGGGACCAACTCGACATACGTCTGGGCACGAAACTGCCGACCATACCGGTGGTCTTCGACCCAATCGCCGGTGAGTCGGACCTGCATCCCCTCGGTAAACCCGGGGAGCTGGCCGACCACAGTGACGGGCATGGCGCTGGTGGAGGTCTTGAGCGAAGCCACCGTGAAGTGCGTACCGTCGGGCGAGGTGAAACGGATACGGTCCACGAGGCCGTCGAGGGAGAGCGGCTCCAGCATGAGCGGACCTTCGCACGCCCGACTCGGCCGGGGCAAGCTGTGACGAGCCATTCCGTTGACATCAGTTCAGCTTTGCTTCACATAATGCCCCGCTCGACCGGCCTCACGGGCCCTGTTTGGAGTACACGTTTCTATGGTACGATCGCTTTGGGCTGGCTGCCTCGCCCTGGTGCTGTGCGCCAGCGCCTGCAAGGACGACAAGGACCTCGACGACATCCCTGCGCCCAGCGCGGAGCAGATCGCCGCCGCAAAGAAGAAGGCAGCGGCGAAGAAGGCCGAGAAGGTCGAGTCGAAAAAGGGGACCGCGGACAAAGCGACCAAGGGCGCGACGTCCGCCAAAGGGTCCAAGGACTCCGACAAAGCGACCAAGGGCGGCACGTCGGCCAAAGGGTCCAAAGACCCGAAACGCACCGCTGGAAAGGGAACCGTCGCCAAGACGGCCGGCACAGACACCGCGGCCGAGCGGCGTGAGAAACGCAAGAAGCGCCTCGCGGACCTCAAGGCCCGCAGCAACGAGCGGCGCAAGGAGCGGCTGGAGCGGCTCAAGAAGCGACGCGAGGAGAGCGCGAAGGGCCGCTCGCCCGCGCGCAAGACAGTCAAACAGCCTTCAGATGACAAGGCGAAGCCAGCCGGCAAGAGCCCCTCGAACGCCCAACCGCGAAGAGCGGCTGGGGGAGACGAGGGCGCCGCGAAGAACCAGGGAGGCTCTGCAGCGTCGGCCAGCCCGCGGGCCCAAGCGACCCCTGTCAACGCCCTCAAGATCGAGCGCTATATCGCCCTGGAGGACCTCAAGGAGACCATCGGTAAGTCCGATATCCGTGCCAACGGAGCGCTGGTCGGGATCGCGCCGTCGGCTCGGTACAACTCGGTGCTGTTCGTGGACGGCAAGACCGGCGGGTTCGTGGCTGCCGTTCAGGTCTGGAAAGAGGTCACGCAGAGGGCAGCCAACCGACGGTTTCAAACGATGAAGCAAGACTACCCGAATGTGCAGGCTACCGACGTGGTGAGCACCAAGGGGTTCTTTTCGTCTTGGAACGACATCATGACGCTGGTCTTTTT
>JAAZYN010000289.1 GCA_014239625.1 Myxococcales bacterium
AATATTGTTGCGCACCACGCCACCGTAATGGTCGCGTTCCCCGCCACAGGGGTCGCGATATTACCTGCGCGGACCGCCGTCGCGCCGCCGCGCTCGCGGAGCGTACCCGTGGCCAGGTTGTTGACGACGAGGGCGTTGGTGCCGGGGAATCGCCACTCGATCGATGCGAACGGCGCCTGCGTCGATGCGATGGTGTTGTGGATGGCCGTGGCGTCGCAGGCGTGAGCGAAGGCGACGCCACCGTCCATGCCCACGTTGGACGCGAACAGCGCCGGGTCGGTCCCGATAATAATATTGTTGCGCACCACGCCACCGTAATGGTCGCGTTCCCCGCCACAGGGGTCGTCACTGTACGTTCGCCCGCCGCCCAGCGTGAGCCCAAAACCCACGCCGCGGGCGTTGTTGACCAGCAGGTTGCGCTCGACGAGGGTGTCCCTGCTCCCGCGCCAGAAATGTATCGCGTGTTCGGAGATGTCGACGCTGCACCAGAACCCGCTGATCGTGTTGTCGCGGACCACCCAGTCTCGGGCGGCGTGGGCGTCGGGACCAAGCTCAAGCTGGCGTTCGCTACCGAACGGCACGACACCATAGGCATCGATCTGGTGGCCATGTGCGTCAACGACGTCCTGACCGTGGGCGCCGAGCCGCTGTTCTTTCTGGACTATTTCGGGACGGGGCGGCTGGAGCCGGGGGTCGCCGAACAGGTCCTCGAGGGGATCGCTGAGGGTTGCAAGCTTTCGGGCTGCGCGCTCCTCGGTGGGGAGACCGCCGAGCTGCCTGGGATGTACGCTGACGGCGAATACGACCTGGCGGGGTTCGTGGTCGGCGCTGTCGAGCGCGACCGTATGCTGAGCACGAGCGCCGTCGCGGCTGGGGACGTGCTGCTCGGGCTGACCTCGTCGGGACTTCACTCGAACGGCTATTCGTTGGCGCGAAAAGCCCTTTTGGAGACCGCCGGCTTGCCGCTGCAGGGAGAGCTCGCCGACGAGCTGCTCACCCCCACGCGAATCTACGTCAGGTCGGTGCTGACGACGCTGCGCGAGCATCCGGAGGCGGTTCATGGGCTGGCCCATATCACCGGCGGTGGGCTCCTGGAGAACGTGCCTCGAGCGCTCCCCGACGGGCTGGTCGCGGACATCGCCTACGACGCCTGGGAACGACCCGGCATCTTCCAACGAATCGCCGCGGTGGGGGTCGCCGAGCAGGAGATGCGTCGGACCTTCAACCTGGGTATCGGCATGGTGCTCATCGTCGCGGCAGACCAGGCACAGGCGGTCCGCGCGACCCTGACCAACGCGGGAGAGACGGTCGCCAGCGTGGGCGCGGTTCGGTCTCCATGACACGACGATTCGCTGTCTTCGCCAGCGGCTCGGGGACCAACCTGCAGGCGCTCATCGACGCCGTCGACGCCGGCCGGATCCGAGGAGCGATGGGTCTGGTCCTGACCAACCGACCCGGCTCCGGCGCCCAGACACGCGCTGAGCGACACGCGATCCCCTTGGCGGTGATCGATCACACACCGTTTGCCAGCCGGAGCGCCTTCGACGCGGCGCTGGCGGAGGCCGTCGAGGCCCACGACATCGATCTCATCGTGCTCGCGGGCTTCATGCGGATCCTTACGCCAACGTTCGTCCAGCGATATGCTGGGCGAATCGTGAACATCCACCCATCGCTGCTCCCGGCGTTCAAAGGCAAAGACGCCATCGGCGACGCGCTGTCCGCGGGGGTCTCCGAGACCGGCGTGACGGTCCACTTCGTAAACGAAGACGTGGACTCGGGGGCCATTATCGCCCAGCAACCGATAGCGATCCGCTCCGACGACACCCGCGAGACGCTGCTCGAGCGGGTGCACGCCGTGGAGCACCGGCTGCTGCCGGAGGTCGTCGATAGGCTGCTGCAAGCGCTGTCGTGAGCTCCGCCTGGTACCACGTCATCGTCCTCGGGACAGACCTGGCCGGCCTGATCTATGCGGCCTTGGCGGCGAAGGCCGGGTATCGGGTCGGCGTCCTGGGGCAGGGGCCGACCCGCAACGTCTACAAGCACGGCACCCACACCTTCCTGAACCAGCCGGAACGTTTCTACGGGTTCGCGAGCTCACCTGTGATCGCCAGGGTGCTGCTGGAGCTGTCGATGCAGCTGGAGATGAAGAACCTGCCGGCGGGGCTCGACCCTACGCTGCAGTTGGTGACGCCGGACATGCGACTGGACGTCATGGGACACGGGCACCTGTGGAAGCGAGAGCTGCGACGTGAGCTGCCAGGCTTCGCCGAGCAGTTCCTCCACTACGAGGACTGGGCCGCCAAGCAGACGCGGCTGAGCGACGCGGCGTTGTTGTCACCGACGCTGTACCCGCCGTCCGGCTTGCGCGCGATGGCGAGGTACAAGCAGGATTGCGCTCGGGCTGAGACGCTGACGGCGGACGCAGCCGGCCGGACGCCGTCGCTGCTGAGCGCCGTCCGGTCTCAGTTCCCGTTGCTCGAGGCGCCGCTCATACACATGGCCCAGGTCTGGGGTTATCCCAGCAGCAGCCTGGCCATCACCCGACTGTGGACCCATCTTCGCGCCGGCCTCGTGCGCCTCCCCGATGGCCTCGATGGGCTCAAACAGCTGTTCATCCGAAAGATCCGCGATCAATGCGGCGACTACCGACCCAACGACGCCGCCGCTGCCCTGATCTTCAAGCGCGGACGGGTCAAAGAGGTGGTCCTGGACCGCCAGGAGCGCCTTGGCTGCGACATGCTGATCCTCGGCTGCGACCCGACCCAGCTGTTGAATCTAGTCCCGCTCAAGCACCGTGACCATCGCTACCACCGCGCGCTGACCCGGTGGATGGATCCCCAGGCCTGGCGCCTGAACATCAACCTGGCTGTGGACCCGCAGGTGGTCCCGGAGGGTATGGGCACCGAGCTGCTGCTGGTCGATCCGTCGAAACCGATCATGGGCGAGCACTCGCTGTGGTTATCACGCCCGGGCGTGGGCCCCCACGCCAAGACCGAGGGGCGACCCGGGCCAGAGACCCTGATGGTGTCCGCCTTGCTCCCATCTCGCGGACATCCCCCCACCATCGGTGGCCTGCAGCAGCTGATGGGGCGGATCATGGCCCGGCTCAGAGAGTTCATGCCGTGGCTGGACTCCCACCTGCACGAGGTCCATGTCCCGGCCATCGTCCGCGACGCGTCGAGCGGCCAGGATGTCGTCAACCGGCGGGCGCTGACACCGACGATGCTGACGCCGCAACCCGGCACCCTTCAGATCGGCGCGGTCCCGACGATGACCGCCTACAAGAATATCGCCATCGCCGCGAACGTCTCCTTCAGCGGGCTGGGTTTCGAGGGCGCCTTTCTGGCAGCGTTACAGGCGCTCGAGCAGACCCGGCTCAACATCAAACTGAAGTCGGCGTTGCGCTGACCGGAGGTGCTCGAATGCTCCGACGACTGTTGCCCCTGACTCTCCTGCTGACGCCGGCGCCAGCCCTGGGGAGCGCGCCCCCAGAACCACCGAAGGCCCTCAGCTTCTATGAGATCGCCAGCCAGGTGGAGACCAAACACCCGCTGATGCGAGCCGCGCGAGCAGGGCTCGCCAGCTTACAGGCGAAGCTGAGCCAAGCCGACTGGGCCTACTTCCCGAGCTTCAAGCTGACGGCTGGGGCGACGGCGACGCCAAAGGTCACCGGCGACGCGCTCCACAGCGTGACCCACACGGACACATGGGGCTATCTATTTACGGCGCAGGTGCAGGCCGTCCTCCCGGTGTACACGTTTGGCAAGATATTGAGCCTCAGGCGGGCCGCTCGGCAGGGGGTGCGGATCGGCCAGGCCAGCGTGGCGCTGGCCCGCTGGGAGCTGCGATATCGATTGGCGCAGGCGTGGTACGGCGCGCTGTTGGCGGCGGAGTTGAAGACGATCCTGGCCGACGGCAAGAAGTGGCTGGACAAAGCCAACACGCACATGGAGCGGCTGCGCGACCTGGACTCCGACGATTACGACCAGAACGAGCACCTCCGGCTGAGAGCCCGAATGGCCGAATTCTTTGCGATCGAGGCCGAGAATGCCCTGTTGAAGAACCAGTCTCAGCACGGTCTGAGGTTACTGACGGGGGTCAAAGCGGTGGATCACGAGGTCCCCATCTCGGCGCGGTTTCTAGAGCCCCTCGCGGTGCCACTGAAGACCGCGGAGCATTACGTCGCCCTGGCGCGCAAGCACGATCCCGGGATGCAGATCAAGCGCGCCCATGCGAGCGCCAAAGAGTTCTTGCACGACCACAAGAAGGCCCAGGTCTGGCCCGACCTGGTGATCGTGGGGACCGCCAACATGGCGACCAGCGATGTCATCGAGCGGCAGCCCTCCCTGTTCGCCGTCAACTCCGCGCACCAGCTGGGCGTCGGCGGGATGGTGGCTTTGCGCTGGAACCTCGACGTGCCGCAGCGCTTTCTGCGCGCCCAGGAGGCCGGCGCGCTGGCGAAGATGGCGGCGTTGGACACGGAGACCGCCTGGCAGCTGACGGAGCTCAAGGTGCGTGGGCTATGGCAGAAGCTCAAGAACGCCCGATCCATGATCACCATCTACGCGAAGTCGAAGAAGGCCGCGCAGGGATGGCTGATGGCCAACTGGGACCTGTACGATGAAGGCTTCGGGAACTTTCGCGACGTCATGGACGCGCTGGTGCAGTTCTACGCAAAGAAGTTCGCGTACTTGCAGACGATTCACGATCACAATGTGCTCATCTACGAGCTGAGCCGGGCGCTCGGTCATGACATCGTAAAGGCCGCAGAGACGTCGCCCGCGTCCAAGAAATGAATCAGACGGCCGTGGGTGCGTCTGATGCGGTGATACCCCATGTGTTTTAGTGAGTGTGTGAGATGCTGAGACGCCTATTTCGACTGGCCCTGCCCATAGTCACCGCCCTGTCCGTCGGTGCGCCGGTGGCGTCCGCGGCCGCACCTCCCAAAGACCCGCGGCGCGCCGTAAGCAAGGCCTACGACGCGATCCAGAAGAAGAGCGCCACGGCGCTGAACAAGGCGACTCTGAACGCCGGCATCACCAAGATCCTGGACGAGGTGGTCGACTGGAGCGCGTTCTCGGCAAAGACCGTGGGGCAGACGCTGTGGGGCGAGTTCACCCCGGACCAAAAGGCCCGATTCCTCACCGCATACAAGAGGCTCATCACCAAGAAGTATGCGGGTCGCTTCAAGCCCAAGCCGACCAAGCCCTTCGAGGTCCAGTTCCGTGGCAAGACCGACACGAGCAAGAAAGGTGCGGCGGTGGTGAAGACGACCGTGTTCACGTACGACGATGGCAAGCGGGTGGGCGTCGACGTCGACTACCACTTCGTCCTCACGGGCGCGAAGTATGGGGTGCGAGACATCGTCACCGACACGGTGTCGCGGGCGCTGAGCTATCGAAAGAAGTTCAAGCTCATCTATCGAAAACGGGGCTTCGAGGCGCTGGTGGCGCGCATCGACAAGAACGCCAACAAGAGGACGTCCAAGTAGCCGCTCCGGTCCGCGACGGCGGGGGCCAGCGGGGGCTACAGCGTCGTCGAGGGCAGCCCTCGACGAATGAGAACGTAAAGGCGCCTGAATCTCCTGCGAAGTTACGTCGTTGCCCTTAAGCGAGCGGCA
>JAAZYN010000028.1 GCA_014239625.1 Myxococcales bacterium
CCGCGACCAGCAGCCGACTATTGATGCCTATATCGCCGGTCGCATGGACTGGGACCGATTCGATGTCGCTGTCGGCTTGAGCAAGCGTTGGACCGCCAAGACGTCCGCCCAACATCGCCGTATCCTCTCTTGGTGCCGCGAAGAGAAGGTCCCCGTGCTCGGCCTCAACGCCCCCGCGGGGCTCGCCCGGGTGGTCGCCACCGGCGGCGCGGAGGCTGTCTCGGGCGCGATGGCGCGATGGCTGCCGCCCCTGGACACGGGCAACGCGGCGCACAAACTCTGGTTTGCCGACCTCATGCGTGAATCAGCCAAGAGCCACGGGGCCCATGGCGGTCACCACGCGGTCACTCCGGGTATGCTGGAGCGCTACTACCGGGCCCAGCTCGTCTGGGACGAGAGCATGGCCATCGCAGCCAGCGATTTCCTCAACAGCGCGCCGAGCCACACGTTGATCGTCCTGGCCGGGCTGGGTCATGTGGACTTCGGCCACGGGATCCCGTCGCGGGTTCGCGCCAGGACGGAGGCCGGTTTCGCGATTGTGCGCCCACTGGAGACAGGAGCGAGGCCCACACCAGAGGGGAGCGGCCCATATCCCGGCCGCGTGTGCGATGTTTTCTGGGAATCACCGCGATGACCGCGCCCTCGCGGGCGACGCTCGCGAGGGCGGTTGCGTCACCCAACATTTGCATCGTGATAGCAAAGGTCTAAAATGTTGCGATGCTAACGATGAGCGCGTCTGTTGTTTGGGGCGCGGAGGAAAAGAGGCGACGTGGTAAGACGACCCGACCAGGACCTCATCGGCAAAGTCTGGTGTGAGCGGTTCGAGATCCTGGAGTTCGTGGGTCGCGGCGGCATGGGCAACGTGTTCAAGGCGCGCCAGCTGCAGATCGACCGCGAGGTCGCGCTGAAGGTCATTCACCGCAAGCTCACGACGGACGACAAGCAGGTCAAGAGATTCGAGCGGGAGGCGCGGGCCAGCTCGAAGCTCAACCACCCCAACAATATCCGGGTGTACGACTACGGGACTGGCGAAGATGGGCGGATGTTCATCGCCATGGAGTTCCTGAAGGGCTTCACGTTGGCCGATCTCGTCGCCAGGGAGGGGGCGCTGCCGCCAGCCCGGGTGTTGCCCATCACCCGGCAACTCCTCAAGGCGCTGGCGGAGGCCCACCAGCTGGGCTTGGTGCACCGCGATCTGAAGCCCGAGAACATCTTCTTGTGCGAGGTCTACGGCGAGACGGATTTCGTCAAAATCCTCGACTTCGGTATCGCCAAGAGCCTCACGGCGGCCAAAGAGCAAGCCGACCTCACGCAGACCGGGTTCATCTGCGGTACCCCGCGTTATATCTCGCCCGAGCAGGCGCTGGGGCAGCCCGTCGATGGACGGGCGGATCTCTACGCGGTCGCCGTGTTGATGTACGAGATGCTCACCGGACGCCCTCCATTTTTGGGCGAAAATCCGATCTCCATCGTCATGAAGCACGTGTACGATGACGCTCCTCCACTGACCGGCATGGAGAAGTGGGGCGAAGAGGGCCAGCGCCTCAAGGACCTGGTCGATTGCTTACTCGAGAAGAACCCTGCTCGCCGCGCCGCGTCAGCAGAGAAGGTCCTCGAGTACCTCGACCGAAAGCTGACCATCACTCAGCTGACCGCCGGCCGAATGAAGAGCGGGGCAGCTGCTCCCTCTGCGGCTGGAGGGGCGCAGCTCCCGAGCTTTGACGAGGCCACGAGGGACACCGGGCGAGGCGGCGCTCCCGTGCCCCCGCCCTTGCCCGGCGCGCCAGGCCTGGACGCCTCGGCCCTCGACTCCTCCGGACGAGAACCTGTCGAAGCCACTCGGATGATGCAGCAGCTGGGAGACCTCCGCTCATTTGTCGAGGAGAGCGACGACCACACGGCCACGGACACGGATGACGATCCCGCAGAGGCGGAGGCTACTCAGTTTTTGACTACGGGGGCGTCAGCCAGTCGCGGCTTTGCAGACTTCAACGCGTCGGCGGACGAGGAAGCCTCCAATTCGACGAAGATGATGAGTCTCGACGATCTGGCGGGCCAGAAAGAGGAGTTCTCACGGCGTCATCGCCCGCCGACGGGCCGGAACACTGGCCTGATTCGTGTGTCGTCGGGCGGGCGCCGGCGCGTCCACACCGACGTGGTCGGGCGTCCCGACATGACCCCGCCTGACTTGCAGGCGCCGCGCCGCCGGAGCGGCGCGCCCACGTGGGCGCTGGTCGCGTCCGGAGTAGCGATAAGTGTCATTATTCTGAGCGTGTTCGCCCTCGTGATGACCAAGAAGACGGGAGAGCCTGCGGCGCCCGCTCCGCAGGTCACCACCGTCCCGGTGGCGCAGGCACGCGACGAGGTCGCGCCGGAGAGAGACAGCGCGGATGACGAGGAGCTCGCTGAGGCCTCGAAGAAGAAGGTCACCGCCAAGGAGCGCTCGAGGGTGTTGGCGGCGAAGGCGGCGAAGGCGGTCCCGGCCCCTGTGGCGAAGGCGGCCCCAGCCCCTGTGGCGAAGGCGGCCCCGGCCCCTGTGGCGAAGGCGGCCCCGGCCCCTGTGGCGGCGGCGAAGCCCGCGTCCAGCGCGGCGTCGGAACGTGCCGAGGTGGCCACTCCCGAACCCCCGACTTCCGTCGCGGCCAAGGCTTCAGCGGTTGCGGCTCCTGGGAGCGCCGCCGCTAAGCCGCCGGCCGTCGCTCCACCCAGCGGGACAGTGGTCGCCGGCACAGCGACGGCTTCGGCGGGTGCAGGCGGAGGTGCTCTACCGGCCGCAGGTGCGCGATTCGACAGCGGGGGCGTGATGGCGACGGGCGGTGCCGGGAGACTCGCGGGCGCCGAGTTGGCGTCACTTCGGGCCCCCGCGCCAGCAGCGGCCGCGGGCAAGACTCAAACGTCTCCAAGCCCTGAGGTCACGGCGGCCAAGAAGCAACCGCCCAAGGCCACCGCGCGGCCCAAACAAAGCACCGCCGTCAGGCCGAAGAAGAAGAAGAAGAAGCGCAAGAAGAAGAAAAAGAAGGGCGGCTTTGGCGTGTTTTGACGGGACGCGCGGCTCATGGCATTCAACGGTTACGACCGGGACCCAAGACTAGGAGATCGCCCCACGTGACGCCGGCAACAACCCAGCGCCCGCCAGCCCCATCGGTCAACCGGTTCATCTCAGGGCTAGTGTTGGTGCTGCTCGTCTGTGCCGGTGTCATGACGAGCTCTGATGCCCGCGCCGAGGATCGCGAAAAGGCGCTGAAGCTGTTCAGTCAAGCCAAGGCCTTGCACGCCTCGGGGAAGACCCGCGACGCGCTCGGTACGCTGAAGCGAGCGCTGAAGAACTTCGACAACGACGGGATCCGGTTGACGATCGTCAACCGCCACCTGGATCTCGGAGAGCCGGAAGAAGCTGCAGCGGTGCTCAGCCAGGTCGCTGACCGAAAAATGCGTTCGATGGTCAAGAAGATGCGCCGGAAGATCGAAGACCTCCTGGCCAGACCGGTGACGGTCAAGCTCAGCGCAGAGCCCACGAGCACCCAGGTGTCCATCGACTCGAGTGAGTACCAGGCGCTGCCCCTCACGCTCGACCTCCCACGAGGCAGGCACCGCTTCACGTTCAGAGCAAAGGGGCGAACGGACAAAGAGATCGTGAAGGTGCTGCGTGGCATCAAGACGGTGTCTGTGTTTGCGAGCCTCGCCGCTCCTCCCGGCAGCTGGCGCGTGCAGCTCGAGCCGAGCGGAGATCTTCAGGATGTCCGCATTGTGTTCAACGGCAAGCAGGTCACGGTGTCAGCCGAGGAGCGGATGAAGTCTCTGTCGCTGCCTCGAAGCCACCGGCCAGGCCGTTTCAAGGTCCAGTGTCTCAAGGGGATCGATGACTTCGCGTCGATGACCATCGACATCAAGACCGGGCGCGAGTCCATCGCGATTTGTCGGTTTGACGAGGCGCCCACCGAGGGGATCGGGACGGCCAATATCGCAGTCGGCAGTGTCATGGCGGCGCTGTTCGCTGCGGGTGTCGGCGCGGGTGTGGGTCTGTTCCTGAGCTACGACGACGATCTCGCGAAGTATCCGCCGCCGCGCTATCAGATCGACTCCTCGAAGCCGACGCTCGGAGGCGTCTCCATCGGCCTGGGTGTAGTCGCGGGCGTGCTGAGTGGGCTGTTCTTCGCCGAAGTGATCGATTTGGGTGGCGACGACGGCGGTGAGTGACCTCGGGCGAGATGTGCTGCGGTCACGTCCTCCGCACTTGCGGTTCTACGGTCGGATTCTCGAGACCTGCGAACCCTATCTGATCGCCCGGCGGCCCGTCGCCGAGGCGCTCCAGAAGGCCCCCATGGGGATCGCCATCGCGCCGTCGAACGTCATCGATCCTCAGCGCGTTGCCAGCGGCCCGTTCCTCAACCTGGTCAAGCGTCTCGACGAGATGGCGTTCGGGCCCCTGGGTCTCAGCATGCCGTCGTGGGTCTTCTACGATTGTGCGGTGATGCCCGGAGCGCTCTTTGGCTTCGCGCGCCAGGCCGCCGATCTGGACGCGTGGGTCCGCAGGCCGCTCGGGGTTCCCGACGACTACGACGGGCTCGTCCCCATGTCGTCGTTCATCGCCATCCCGACGGCTGGCGGGGTTTCGCGCGACGGGCGACAGCGCGGTCCGGGTGAAGACGCCAAGCTCTGGCTCTGCTACTCCCTGTGTTCCATCAACGAGGTCGCCGCGGGCGCTGCCCCTGAGGGGCTGTGGCGCTTGACCCTGGCGGCTGGCACCGCGGCGCTACGAATCGAGCGGATGCGTGGCACCTGCCGGTGGCGTTCTCCGCGCCTGGGACTCTACGCCGGCCTCAGCCCGCTCCGGCTCGTGACGGCGTACACCCCGGCCCACGACATCGTGCAGACCGTGACCTTCGACGTGCACACCACCATGGCCTCCCGCGCGCGGCTGTTACGCGGCGACGTCACCGGGCCGGAGGGGATACATCGGTACATCGACGCCGACGATCTGTCCGCGATGCGCGCGCTGCAGGACGAGGTGGAAGCAGGTGCGCGGGTTTACGTCGCAGGACCAGCCGAGATTCGAGGCGCCCAGACCCGTGTTCCATTGATGGTCGGTGGCGCAGGCAATGAGTACGACGCGGAGTCGGGTTTCGTCAGGCGCTTCCAGGGGTAGGGCACCGTGGGTCTTCCGTTTTCAACGCGCAACGACGCGCTCACCGAGCAGCTCAGCCCGTTCGTCGTGACCACCCGGGACAACCGCGGCGCGCTCGACCCCGAGCCTTTTGGCTTGCCCACGCGGTGGTTCATCGACCCCACGCGACGTGACTCCGGCGCCTTTCTGGACCTCCTGCAGCGGCTTGACGCGTTGACGTTTGGGCCCGAGGGGATGCCCATGGACAAGTGGGTCTTCTACGATTGCGCAGAGCTGCCAGGGTTTATCTACGGGTTCGCCCTGCCCGCCGAGGAGTTGTCTCAGGCTGAGCGTGACCTCTTTGGCTGCGGCGCCGGTTACACCGGGCCGGTCCCCTTCTCGATGTATGTCGCCATCCCCATGTTCGAGTCGGGGGCCTGGTTCGGGCATAATCTGGCGAGCCTCAACGCGACGTTTCCACACCGCCAGCTGGGCGGGTTGGGCAGCGTGACGAAGGCCATCGCCCTCAAGGCGTTTGGCGTTCAGACCTTCTTCGGTGCCACCCAGTGGCTGAGCAAAGCGCTCTTTATTCATACGAAGTTCGGGCCATTGGACATCACCACCGCTTACACTCCGGCGCACAGCATCCCCGAGACACTGACGTATGGCTTCACCGTCACCGACGTGTCTCTACGTTCGGCCTGCGGCGATCCGACGGTCAGCCTCGAGCGCCCCGATCCGACGGTGCACTTGGACGGCGCCGACAGCGAGGCGATGATGAAGATTCAGGCGGACATCGAGGGTGGAGGCGCTTACCAGATGGTCGGCGCGCCTAGCTTCCAGGGCGGCAGGAGCATCCACCGGTTGGCCCGTCGGGCCGACTGACCGCCACCACCGACCGGTCGAGCGTCACCCCTCCGTGGGCGCTGCTGGAAGAGCCGTGAGGAGCTCGGCAACAACCGGACGGAGCCACTCCATCAGCGCGAACGCGCGAGCTCACGGGCAGGGGGCAACGTCAACCGCCGAGCTCACGGCCGCACACGCGGTGTCACGGCTGGCGGGAGGGGGCGCAGCGGGCCTCGGCGCTTGAAGCCACGGTCGATCACCATGCCCCAGAAGGCCACCTGAGTGCCGCTGCCGTCTCTTCGCACCTCCACGATGTGGTTGAGCTGACGACGGCGGAACGTGACCGACCATGATTTGCGCCGATCCAGCTTGGCGTATCCGGCGACCTTGAAGCCTGCGTGGGCCTTGCGGAAGCGGTAGGCGTGTTTGACCGCCGCGATGACTTTGGCCATCGAGGTCTGGGAGTGGGCGACCAGGTCGCGCCGGCCATGAGTGCCCACGTCAACGATTTGCTCGGAGCCCGACACGATGGGCGCGCCCATCGACGCGAGGGCTTCTTTGAGGTCGCTGAAGCGCCGCTCCGAGTCTTCCTGGGACCCCTGGGCCGGGGGCCCGCCGGCGACAAGCGTCAACGCGGTGCACAACAAGAGGGAGCGGAGCATGTCGCGATGATAGCTCAAAAAACGGCGTCGGGGACGGGTGAAGAGCAGCGCGAGCGGGCTGCTCTCTCCGCGCTCTGGTGGGCTCGCCAGGGCCCCGGTCTTGGAGCGTGACGCGCGCGCCAGCGCTTGGTATGAGACCTCATGGTAGCTCGCTCGTTCCAACGTATCGCGGTGTATTGCGGATCCAGCAACGCCGTCGCGCAGCGTTATATGGCGGCTGCTCGACAGACGGGGAAGCTGCTGGCCCAGTCATCGATCACGCTCGTCTATGGTGGGGGGCGGGTTGGACTCATGGGCGCGGTTGCCGATGCCGCGCTCGAGGCGGGTGGCGCGGTGGTTGGTGTGATCCCCCAAAAACTGATGGCCCTCGAGAAAGGCCACTCAGGGTTGACCGAACGTTTTATCGTCGACGGGATGCACGCTCGCAAATCGATGATGGCGCAGCTGTCCGATGGTTTCATCGCGTTGCCCGGGGGCTGGGGCACGCTCGAGGAGCTGTTCGAGGTGGCCACGCAGACGCAGCTGAATTATTTTATGAAGCCGTTCGGACTCCTCAATGTTGACGGCTACTATGATCGACTGCTCGACTTTCTAGACCACGCCGCCGCCGAGGGCTTCGTACGACCTCAACAGGCCAGCATGATGCAGGTGGCGACTGAGCCTGACGCACTGATCGACAAGCTCGCGCGCGTCGCCATCCCGGAAATTTCCTCATCTTCCCTGTAGTCGCCGTCGCCCTGTGCATGGTCCTGCTCGTCACCTCGGGAGCTGTGGCCAAGGCGCCGCCCTTCATCGCCGCCGCCCTGTGCATGGTCCTGCTGGTCACCTCGGTGGCGGTCGCCAAGGCGCCGCCTTTTGAGCAGCTGTCCAAGGCCGCCGTGCTGAGCGGCAAGTTCGCCGCCGAGGACCACCCGGAGCTTCGCAAGCGCGGCCCTTTTTATATCAGGGGCGACGTGTGGGAGCGTTACAAGGCGCTCAAGGCTTGCGCCAGAGACCCGGCATGCTCGGGGCTCAAGCGGCCGATGGGTATCGTCACATGCTCGATGTTCCGGGGTTACCGCCAGCAGAAGAACCGCTGGCTTGGTGAGATGAAGGAGCGGCGCGGCAGGTTCCGGCTCGAGATAGACAGGGTCGACAATATCCTTCGCTACCTGGCCCTACCGGGCACCAGCCGCCATCACTGGGGCACGGAGGTTGACCTGGCCTGGAACCGGCAGTGCATGATGAGCAACCATCAGTATATGAGCGCCGAGGAGAACACGCGTCGCTGCGACCGCTCCAATGCGCGATGCCTGGCGAAGGGGATAAGCCCCAAGATATGCCGCCAGCGCGACCGCTTCTGCTGGCGTCGCGTCGGGCCAGGGGTCAAGTTCTACAACTGGCTGCGCGACAACGCCGGTCGGTTTGGTTTCTGTCAACCCTACAAAGGGTATCCAGAAGAACGCCACGGACCTCTGTTCACACGCGGTTACGAGCCGGAACGGTGGCATTGGTCGAGCTGTTGCGAGGCTCGTCGCAACCTGAACGCCATCGCGAAGCTGCTCGATCAGGTGGTGCCACCGCCGGCGGACGTCTTCGGGCGCCAGCCCATGCGAATAAAGGGGAAGCGCGAGGCCCTCATGGAGGTGCATCAGACGGTTGTCGTTGACGCGGTACGACAGCACATCTTCAACATCCACGCCGAGTGCCTCACGTGTGCCGTAGATTGCGGCGATTGACCTGGGGCTTGGCTACACCGCTGACGCTTCATCCGGGTGAGCCTGGTCAGCGCTCGGGAGACGATGCAGGGGCGGCGGTCCACCTCACGCCGGCGGCTCCGCGGCGCTGTCAGGCGCGACCCGCGTAGGCGTCGATGGCCTGCGGTCCGGGCGGCGCGTGTCCGCACTGCCCCGGATTCATGTCTCTCCGGCTGCGACCCGCGGATCCGCAGCGCTGACGAGGCGTGCTCCTGACGGCTGGCTCGACGGTTGTCGAGACCGACGTCACCGGCCTCCGGTCGGTGCCAGGGCCGTCCGCACGACGCCTCCCTGGCGTCGCTCGAGGCGCCATCAATGTCCGGGCTACGCCTCCCCAAGGCTTCCTCGACGTGCGATAAAACAGCCGGGCTGAACGGCGAGAGCCCCCGGAGAATCTCCGGAGGCTCTCGGCTGAGTCATCGGCTCTGTGGCTACCAGCTCGCCTGCCGCGTCGAGGGTGTCGTGGTCCGCCGGATGGGGCGGGGGAGGGACCTGCCGAGGCTGACTTTCGCGGTGCGCAGCGCTCGAATCTCTGTGCTGAAGTGCGCTCTGCCGCCACCGCGCAGCTTCGCGAACCCTCTGACGGTGCCGGTGCGCAGGTGGGTAAACGTGCGGGTCTCGCCGGCCGCCAGTCGGCCGAGGTCCTGCCCATCTACCACCAGTCGGATGCGGCGGCCGAAGTTGTTTTTCACACGCATGCTGCCGTGCAAGGCGACCTGCGGGCTGAAGCTCAGGGTGGTCCCCATACCGATGGTCACCGAGTTCTTGGTCAGCAAGCGGCCGCGCCGCTTGAACGCCACCGCGTGAACACCCGGCACCATGTTGTTGATGGTCGTCACCTGGCCGGCTCGCACCCGCCCCATCGATTTCCCGCCCACGAAGAGGCGAACGCCGCGGCCGAACGGGTTGGTGACCTTCAGAGTGCTGAGGTAGCGATCGAAGCGGACCCGCGTCGGAGCGCCCGGAGTGATGCTCATGCGGCGCGTGAGGGCCGGCCCCTTGCGGCCCCAGCTGGCGGCCGGGACGGCCGTCACCCGGTAGTTACCTGCAGCCATTGGGCCAGTCCGCAGCTTCTCACCGTCTCGAAGGGTGCTGAAGAAGCGGCCGTCGATGGAGACCTTGAGGGTGATGCCGGTGCGGTTGACCATCTTGGCGCGGCCGAAGATGGGCGCGACCCGCATGGACGACCGTTTGCGCGGCGCGACGCTGACCTCGCGGACGACCTTCGCGCCACGTGGACCGCGAAGTTTCACGACGCGGACCCCGTTGGCGACGCCTCCGAGTATGACGGTCGCTCCGGCAGGGATACTTCCACGAGCCACGCCGTCTATGCGGATGGACAGGGGGGCCATGCGATCATTGCTGATGCGCAGGGAGCCGTCGAGGTGGCTCTTGGCAGAGGCGCTCCCGGCGGTCAGGAGCAGGGCGAGAGTGGCCAGGGCGGCCACGGTGGCTTGGGTTCGAAGAGTCATGTCGGCAACCTCCAGGTCCGTTCGGATGGACTGACGCCAACCGGCCAACATGATTCAAACGGAATTCTCCTGCCGAACTCCCGCGATCTCACGATATCCGCGCCGCCAGTACATCAGCGGGCCTCGGCCGTCATCTCGGGAGACCGCCGAGATCACTCTCCCGAAGACCACCGCGTGGTCGCCCATGGCGATTGTCTGATGGTGTTCGCACACCATGTAGGACAGCGCGTTCTTCACCACGGGCACATCGTAGTCCGTCCACTCTCCGTCGATCTCGACAAACCCGGGGGTGGGCTCCCGCCCGGGCTTGGCGAAGTAGTTCGAGGCGGGCGCCTGGTCATCGGCCAGGAGGCTGACGGCGAATCGCGTCGACTCGACGATCATCAGCCCCATACGGTTGCTCTGATTGAGACACACCAGGACCAGCGGCGGGTCGAGCGACACCGAGGTCAAGCTCGACACCGTCAAACCGTAGAGCATGCCGGCCTGGTTGGTCGTGACCACCGACACACCAGTGGCCCACGACCCCATCGCAGCTTTGAAATCGTCTGGTCTCATGCGCCCAACCTACAGGTTACCCATGAGCTTGCCCATGATCGCTTTCTGGGCGTGGAGACGGTTTTCGGCCTGATCGAAGATCACCGATCGCGGACCGTCGCACACGTCCGCGCTGACCTCTTCGCCGCGATGCGCCGGCAGGCAGTGCATGAAGATGGCGTCGTCCGCGGCGGCCTCCATGACCATGGCGTCTACGGTGAAGTCGGCGAAGTCTTGCAGCCGAATACTCTGCTCACCCTCCTGGCCCATCGACGCCCACACGTCGGTGTAGACGACGTGGGCTCCGGCGACGTCCTCGATGCTCTCCGACTGAATCATGCTGGTGCCCGCGAGCTGCGCGTCCTCCACGCCGAGATGCACCATCTCTGGTTCCATCGCGTAGCCTGGTGGCGAGATACAGGTGAAGTTCATCCCCGCCTTGGACGCGGCGAACATCAGCGAGTGAGCCATGTTGTTGCCGTCGCCGACGTACGCCAGGGTTCGGCCGCGGGGATCGCCGAACACCTCGCTGATCGTCATGAGATCCGCCAGCGCCTGACAGGGGTGGAGGAGATCGGTGAGCCCGTTGATGATCGGCACGCTGCCATGGTCAGCCAGGTCTTCGACGTCCGAATGTGCGAACGTGCGGGCCATGATCCCGTCGACGTATCGACTGAGGACCTGCGCGGTGTCGCTGACTGGTTCGCCGCGGTTGAGCTGAATGTCGCGCGAGCTGAGAAAGATCCCCACGCCGCCCAGTTGATAGATGCCTACCTCGAAGCTGACCCGCGTTCTGGTCGAGCTCTTCATGAAGATCATCCCCAACGTCTTTCCAGCGCACACTGAGCGGTAGGCAGCTGGATCGGCTTTCATCGCGATGCCGAGCTCGACGATGGATCGGACCTCGTCGGTCGTGAGGTCGTTGATTGACAGAAGATGTCCATTGCCAAACGCCGTGTCGCTCAATGCCATTACTCCGTTGACTGTGCGGTCCTGCTCTCGTCCTGCACGGGCTCGCCCGGGCGGGCGTCGTCGAACAGCCTGAGCTGTGTGCGTACCGTGGTCTGACCCGTGCTGCGCATCATCCGCGTGCCCGCTCGGTCATTGAGCGCCGCGACGAGTCGCTCGGGGCTGGTGATGATGGCCGCGGCGCCGCCTTCTTCGATGAAGAAGAGCGCGGATTCAACCTTCGGCCCCATGCTGCCCGTAGCGAAGTGTCCTGCGTGCAGATGGTGTCGCATCTCCGCCGCCGTGACCTGCTCCAGCGCGCGCTGCTCGGGCTTGCCGAAGTCGACGTAGACGTTGTCCACGGCCGTCACCATGACCAACACATCTGCCCCGATGAAGCCGGCGATGAGGGCCGCGGTGCGGTCTTTGTCGATGACCGCGTCCACTCCGGTCAGCTGCCCGCGGGGGTTTACGACCAGCGGGATCCCGCCGCCGCCTCCGGCGATGACGATGTGCTTGGCCTCCAGGAGGGTCTCCACCGCTTCGAGGCCGAAGATGTCCAACGGCTTGGGGCTGGGGACGACGCGCCGCCAGCCGCGCCCCGCGTCCTCGACCATTTTGTGACCCAGGCTGCGGGCGACCTCCTTTGCGCGCCACGCGGAGAGGAACGGGCCTACGGGCTTGGTCGGGAGATGAAAGGCCGGGTCCTGCTCGCTGACCAGGACCTGGGTGACGAGGGTGGAGAGCGGGCGGACCAGGCCGGTTCGTTTCATCTGGTTGCGCAGCCCGCGCATCAGCATGTCACCCATGTGACCTTGGGTGGCTGCCACGCAGGTGTCCAACGAGTGAGGTGGGACTTTGGTCGAGGCCTCTTCGCTGCGGATCAGCTCCCGGCCTACCTGCGGTCCGTTTCCATGCACGACGACGACCCGATAGCCCTCGCGCACCAGCGCCAGGATGTTGCGAGCGACTTTGTCGGCCGCGCGGATCTGCTCGTTGTGGGTCCCCACCTGGCCGGGGCGGATCAGTGCGTTGCCTCCGACCGCCATCACGGCGATACGAGAGCCTGGGACCCGAGGCAAATCATCGGTCTCGCGTAGCAGATCCTTCATCCCGTCAGGTCGTTAGCACAGGGCTACTGGAGGCACCACTGGTGACGGTGTCTTTCTTGGCGCGTCGCCGCAGAGCGACACGCGGGGGACGGGTTCGGCGCGACTGCGCGCGGCTCATCTGGGCGCGCGGCGGGTCGTGGCGCGGGAGCCTCATCGGACCCCGTCGCACCCGGTCACGGCGGAGCAGGATGCCAGGCGCGTCGTGTGAGCCTCGATCGAGCCGCGCGGTTGCGCGCGCGGGTCACTCCGGCCAGGGCAGGGTGCGGGCGCCCCGTCCGGTATGGCGGGAGCGGACGCGGTGTCGCCACCCCGGCGTGCAGCCTGGATCGGGCCGTGAACGAAAAATGGTCGCGGGGATACGGGGTGAGGCGTCGCGCGTACTATAGTCGCCGGAGGGTCGCGGTCTCCAACGCCGCGGCAACACGCTGCAACGCGCCGTTGCAAACCGAACGCCGGGCCTATTCATGAGTATCTTCAACCGCTTGATCCTATCGCTGACTCTCGCGAGCGCCACGGGGGTCGGCTGTAAAGAGCTCTCCGAGACGTTCGAAGAGAGCAGCAGGGAGATGGAAGCGCATCGCATCGGCGGCCCGAAAAAGGAGCCCCCCCCCGAGCCACCGGCGTTGGAGGAGCCGGTCGTCGATCTGGCGCCCAAGAAGGTGCTGAAAGGCCGCCCCCTGCCGCCGGGATCCGCAGAGGCGCGGCTCTTCGCCGAGGTGATCAAGCGCATCGAGTGCCAGGTGGCGAAGTGCTCACAGAACGTGCTGACCCGTATTCGAAAGAACGCCAAGGAGTTCAAATCTGCGTTCGCGAAGCTGCTCGACGGCCAACAGGATCCCCGCGTGACCCTCGAGGTCATCAAGATCGCGGGCGTCCTGGGCATCGTCGAGGCGGCGTCCGGGGTGGGGGATATGGCGTTGGAGAGCGGCGGGGAGATCCGCAACGAGGCCCTGTGGCCCCTTGGGAACCTGGGCGGCAAGGCGGCGGCCGCACAGCTGCGGCGGATGCTGAGTGTGGGGGTGACCGATCAGAACAAGCGCACGATCTGTGAGACGTACGGTCGCATCAAGCTCCCCGAGGCGATCCCGGACATCTCGGATCTTTTGCGTACGCCCTCCTCCAAGGTGCGCGCTGCGTGCGCCTTGGCGCTGGGGTTGACCCGGTCGGTCAAGGCGGTCTCCCACCTGGCGCCGCTGCTCAAGGACAAACGGAGTGATGTCCGTCGCGCAGCGGAGCGGGCGTTGCGCGCTATCGGTGGCGCCGAGTCGCGAAAGGCTCTCGCTGGGGCAGGCAAGTAGCCACGGCGAGTGTAAATTAATTGACTCATTGGTCAGGTTTTTGCACAGTCTGGCGCCCCCGGCGGGCGGTGTGGAGGTGCGTGGTGTTCAGGGCGCTGATAGTGTCGATCGTTGTGGTGGGGCTCGCGGCTCCGAGCGAGGGCGTTGCCCAGACCACCCCGCTGCCCAAGCGCGCCTACGGGCATGGTCAGTTCCTTCAAGATTTGCCGCTCGTGGCGCCCTCCAGCGCGGAGCCGTGGAACCCTCAATCTCCGCAGCAGGCGCCCGCAGTGAAGCGGGAGGTGTTGGGGTATCTGCCCTATTGGGTCATCGGTGACTACACCATCCAGCGCTGGGATCTGCTCACCGTGCTGGCGTGGTTTGGGGCGGAGATGAACGCTGTCGGCGACATCACCGCCTATCACGGTTGGGGGGGCGCCACGACCGCGGCGCTGGTCGAGGAGGCCCACACCCATGGGGTGAAGGTCG
>JAAZYN010000290.1 GCA_014239625.1 Myxococcales bacterium
GTCCGACGCCCGGACGCCGCGGCGCGTTCAGGTCGATACCCGAGCTCCGCCACCGCGCCGGGCTCCATCGGACAGGGCGCGGGGGCAGCTCCAAGCGCCCTGTCGCGGCGTGTGCTGCGCGCAAGCGACTCACTGCGCCGCCGTGTCTCCTCGATGAGCTGCGCTTGAAGCGCCTCCCTACGGGCCGCCTGACTGCGATCGCGGACCTGCTGCTCGGCCAGGTGCTTTTGCTCCAGCTGCTGGTCCAGAGCCTGTCTCTCCGAAGACAACTCCGCTTTGGCCTGCGTGAGAAGATCCGTCAGTAAGCTCCCGATCGGTGAACCCGCCTCCCCGGCGCGCTCGTCCTTGCTTGCGCCCTGACGACTCTTTGTGATTGGACCCATAGCCTGACTCCTCGTGCACGTCGGGTTGAACGTCCCCATCGCCACGACATCAGGCGGGCATGTGGGACACCGGTACCACGGTGCTGATCAGGCCTTGTTCCAAAAAAGTGACGCGCGACCCCAAAAAAAACGGGCCCCTGATGGAGCCCGCCGAGGACGTCGCCTCACCCGCGGCGTCTAGAAGACGCCGGTGTTGATCTTCAACTTCTTTTTTCCACGCTTGCGGGACTTGCCACTCTTGCCGGCGCCCATCCGCGCAGCCGCCTGAGCCTGAGCCTTGGCCGCGGCCTCCGCAGCCCTACGCAACTCAGCCTCGGCCTTGGCTCTCTCACCGGCGGTCTTGGCGTTCTTGAGGGCCATCTGAGCCTTCGCCTTGAGCGCTTCGGCTTCTTTGGCCTTGGCGTCCAGCGCCCCTTGCGCCAGCTCCAGCTTGCCTTTGGTGATGGCGTTGTCGAGAGCGCTCGACAGGTTCGCCTCGTAGCGTGGCGCGTCCATACCCTCAGGCTGCGTCGCGATGAGGAACCCACCCACGCCGCCGCCCACGATCACCACGGCCAGCGCGATGATCAGAGGGGTCTTGGACGTTGGCGGCGCTTGCGCCTGCTTTGCGGCCACCTCGGCCGCCAAGCGCATCTTCATCTCCGCCTCTTCCCGACGTTGCGCCTCGCTTTTAGCCTGCTCAGCGGCCCGCCTCTCGTTCTCCTCACGCTCCTTTCGCGTCAACGTCTCGTTGCGCTTGCGCGTCTCTTCGATGAGCTTGCGCTGAAGCTCTTCGCGCTTGCGCGCCTCCTCACGCTGCTGCTCGGATTTGTGCTGGTCTTCTTTGGCCTGCACCTGCGCGTCGAGCACAGCGCGCTCTTTCTGGACCTCCTGCTTCGCCTCGTTGAGCAGGTCCGTGAGCAAACTGCCGACCTTGGAAGCCGGCGCCGAGGTGAGCACTCCGTCGTCTTTATCCGCCATGGACACTTCTCTCCAGCAGGCACCCGAGTGCCATCCGTTGGTAGACCTAGCGCACGCCGCCACGCCCGGCGACGTCAGGGCCTGGCAACGACCCAACTAGTATGCGTCGTTCCTTCGAGCCGGTCAATGCTCGGCCAGCCGATCGCCGACCGCTCCGAACAAACGCTCGGACGAACTGCTGCGTCAGAGCACCGCGTGTGCCGCGCTCAGCGGCGCGACGCTTCTATCTGTGGACGCGCGCTACAGCGACGGCAGACGGGACCTGTCGGACCCAGAAGCGGACCTGATGTCGAGCCCACCGATCGCGACCCTCAGCCCCCCGCGCTGTTCGCCGCGGCCCCACCCACGCCGCCTTGCGCCGCCGCGGCGGCCGGCCGGTCAGCGGTCGGAGCGACCCTCAGAGCCACCTCCAGGACGCGCGTCTCGTCCGACCGGAGAACCTCGAAGCGCCACCCGTCCTGCTCGTGCACGAAGCCCGGCTCGGGAACCTTCGACGCGGCCTTCATGAGCATGCCCGCGACGGTCTTGTAGTCTTCGTCCTCTCCGAGCTCGACATCGAGATCGTTCTTCAGATCGTGCAGCGAGACGCCGCCGTCCAAATGCCAACTGCGATCGCGCAGCTCTCGGATGGCCTCCGCCCCATCATGCTCGTCGTAGATCGGGCCGAAGACCTCCTCGACGATGTCCTCCAACGTGACCAGCCCCTCGATCCCCCCATACTCACTGACGAGCATGCACATGTGGACCCGGTCGGCCTTCATGTCGACCAGCAGCCGTTGGATGTCGATGTTGGCGGGCCGGATCAAGGCCTTGCGCAACAATGTGTCGAGCGCGAACTGCCCCGCCCCATCACGCTCGACCGCTCGCAGCAGGTCTTTGACATAGAGCATCCCGACGATCTTGTCGGGCCTGCCCTCGTAGACGGGATAACGCGAGTGACCCGACTCCTTCATGCGCTGCACGATCTCGGCCACGGTCGCGTCGATCGGCAACACCACCATCTCGGTTCGCGGCACCATGATCTCTCTAGCGATCGTCTCGTCGAGCTCCAGCACACCCGTCAGCAAACGCGTCTGCTCCGGATCGATGGAGCCGTCCTGCTTGCCGATACGGACCATGGTCTCGATGTCTTCTTCGGTGACCCGCATCTCGCTGTCCACGTCGCCACCGAGCACCCTGACGACCCGGTGGGTGACCCACACCAGGGCCGTCGTGAGCGGCGCAAAGATGATCAGTGAGAACCGGATGATCGGCAGAAACACCAGATACCGATCCGGGTGATGCTTCGCCAGCGTCTTCGGAACCACCTCGCCACCGATCAGGATCAGCAGGGTCATCACCCCGACGGCGATGGTCATCGCGTATGCGCCCTCCATCCCGTCGAACACGGAGTAGGCGAGACTTGTGGCGAGCGCACTGGCCGTGATGTTGACAAGATTGTTGCCGATCAGGATCCCCGCGAGGACCTGGTTGGGCCTGTCGAGCCAATCCTGAAGGACCTTGGGCAGCTTGCCCTCGGACTCCAAACGGCCGCGCAGCTTCACCTCCGAGAGGCTGAAGAGCGCGCTCTCCATTCCGGAGAAGATTGCGGAGAGGCCAACGAGAATCAGTATCGCGATGGCCTCTATGGAAGTATTTTCCAAGAGGGGTTGGGGGCTGCCTTGAACGTGCGGCTACAAATGCCACGGATCGAGTTCCGTGCGTCAGCATACCACCGAACGGCGGTAATCTCACGGGACAACACAATTGCGTCCCGCCTGCTTGGCCTCGAACAGCTTCCCTTCGGCCGCCCGGAGGAGGTCCAGCGGGGACGTCATGTGAGGGTTGAAGGCCCCCACGCCGACGCTGATGGTGAGGCTGACCGAGGCCTCGTCGATACTGAACTCGTAGAGCTCCACCATCTCTCTGAGGATCTCAGCGTAGGCGATAGCTCCTTGCACCGCCGACTCCGGGAGCACGATGGCGAACTTTGCGCCGTCATACCGAGCCAGCAGCTCATCGCGCCGGATACGCCGAGCCAGCACCATCGCAAACTCGCGCAGGATCAAGTCACCGGCGACGTGGCCGAGCTGATCGTTGATGCGCGCGAAATGATCCACATCCAACAGCAGGAGCGCGACGTCGCGAGCGTGCCTGCGAGAGCGCGCGAACTCACGATCGAGGCACGCGGTCAGCGCGCGATCGTTGGGCACCGAGGTGAGGCCGTCGGTGATGGCGAGCCGATGGATCTCTTCGAAATACGCCTGCCGGAGATCGGGCTGACACAGGTACTTGAACATCGAGTCGCCCAGCTGCACCAGGTCGCTGTCGACCAGCCGGTGGCGGGTGACGAGCTTGTCGTTGACGTACGTCCCGTTGGTGCTGTCGAGATCGGTGATGTAACGGTGGCGGCCATCCCGCTCCACGACGGCGTGGTCACGGCTGACGTGCTCGCTGTCGATGAACACCGTCGCCGCAGCGGACCGCCCGAACACGGTGGGCTCGTCGCTCAGGTCATAGCGCTCCCCCACGTCATCACCGTAAACAGCAACAAAACAGTCGGTGGGCGCGAGCTGGCCTTCACTCATCGACTCATCCTCGTGTAAAAAAGCCCAGCCAAGATAGCCGTCCCGTTCGCAGCGGGCAACCGAGACCCACGGAGAGCCCCATGTCGCATCTACTCGCTCGCGCCGCCGCCATCCTCGGACTGCTCGCGCTGAGCCTGCCCGTGCTGACCACATCGTCGACCGCCCACGCCTTCAAGGACGGCTTTTACATCTCGCTTGGCTTCGGCGGCAGTATGGTCTTGGACGGCCAGCGCGGCATTGGGCTCGAGGGAGGAGGCTGCCCCGCCGACAACGGCCTGTTCCTGTGGCACGAGCCCCCTGCAAACCGCTGCGTGTACGCGATCAATGCCGGTCAACACGACGAGATCTCCCGCACCGACTTCGGAGGCGACAGCTTCGCGCTGCACTTCCGGCTGGGCTACAACATCCTCGGTCACGCGTCCCTGGAGGCGTCCATCAGCGGCTACGGCGACACCTCTGGCGCCTTCGCCTACGGGGCCGGCTACGCGAACTTCCAGGTCCGTTGGCACTTCTTGAAGCTGCTCGAGGTAGCAGAGGTGGTCAGCGCCGCAGACCGACGATACGACGCGGACGTCATGGTCGGCGTGGGGTACGCGATCGGCGGGTACACGCCGAGTCAGAACGCGCCGGGCATCAGCGGCGATGACGAGAAAGGCTGGGAAGGGTTCGACGTCGCCGTGGGGTTCGCCTTCAAGTACCAGGTGCAGCCCTGGCTGTCGCTGGGCGTCGACTTCACGTTCTTGTTGCAGCACTTCGGCGAGTTCATCGCCAACTATGACGATGGCTATCGAAGCGAGCCTACGGACGGGACCATCGGCGCGACCGCGTTCATTCCGTCCTTCACGTTTACGTTTCACCCCTGAACGTCGGGAGCCCCGACCCTCCCCGGTGATTCACGTCCGTTCGGCAGCGACCGGCGGGCGCGTTGCGCCGCGCGACTTGACCCATCCGGGCTGAACCCCGACGGAGGTGACGTCGCCTCCTCCCACACCGCGCGCTGACCCGACCCGGACCCGGACGCGGGCGACGTCAGGTCGCCGACGACCGTCGCGCCCACCTCGGCGAAGTCATACCGTCAGCGCTGCCACTGGTCGCGGTCACCATCGAGGGGGCGCTGAGCGCTCGCGTGGGTTCACTGCGGGGGTTTGACCCAGGAGGCGCCCGCGGCGTCGCCACGCCGCGACAAGGTCTGGCTGACGCGGCCGGAGGTGATCACCGTCAGGCGATCACCCTGGCGGCGATACTCGACCTCCCTGGACACGTCGCCGACCCGACCGGCGAACCGGACGCTGGTCGCCGTACCACCCACTCGCTTCAACACCATCGGCGCGGCCCCCCGGACACCTCGGGGATGGTGCCAGAGGGTCAGGCCGCCCTCGCTGTCGCGACTGATGCGCAGGCGATCATAACTCCGCATGTCCGCGCCGGGCGTCGCTGGCGTCTGATAGCCCAGACCGATCAAGGTGCCCCCGTGGGGCGACAGCCACACCACCCGGCTGGAGCTGTCCTCCCAATCACCCGCGAGCCACGCCAGCTCGCTCAGGTCCCGAGAGGAACCGACGAGGGCGGGCACCGGCTTGCCATCGATCCGTCCAGGGAGCTCCGCCAGCGCGTAGGCCATGACCGCCATGGACGCGACGTTGTCGCGCAAGTCGGCGGGCGAGACCTTGTCGAGCGTGTCCGCGTGAGTGTGGTGGATATCGAAGTAGT
>JAAZYN010000291.1 GCA_014239625.1 Myxococcales bacterium
TAGGTAACAGCCGTTATATCTCTTGTCAACGGTCATGATCTCCGCCGGGACTCTCGTCGGGGCGGGATTCACGAACGCGGGCTCGGCGCGCACGGTCACGGCGCGTCGGCGGGTGGAGTCGCGATCAGACCGGCTCGAGGCGCGCTGGGACACACTTGTGCCAGGGCGTCCCGACGAACCGGTCCCGATCCTCGGCCGCGGTGAGCTCGTTGGGCGCGGTCCCCCCCGACGGCTCCTCCGGCGAGCCCGCCTCCAGGTTGCTGAGCCCGGTGCCGTTGGGCAGGGAGATGTGCCCCGGGTGCACCGTCACCACGCATGAGCCGGTGCGCGTCGTCAGGCGGGCCGAATCGCCGGCCGCGAGACCCAGCGCTCGAGCATCCGACGGGCTGACCCTCAGCGCCCCCTCGCCGTCTCTGCGCCGCCAGCCCGGGTGGCGCACGATGGTGTTGGCGGTAAACGAGCGACGCTCGCCAGCGGACAGCGTGAAGGGGAAGCCCCGGTCCCGCGGCGGCGGACCCCCTCCGAGGAGCTTCATCTCGGTGAGGAGGTCGTCGAGCGCCAGCTGAATCCGGCGAGGACGGGCTGTCCCATGCGCCGCTACACCACCGACCCTCGGCAACACGTCGCCCCAGTCGTCGACCGAGATCACGACCCCGCGCGGTGAGGACACGATGGCCTCGAACAGGGCCTCGCCGGCGATCGGCGGCGGGCCCGGGAAACCAGCGCGAGCCAGAGACTCCGGGTGGCGCGCCGCGAACCGCATGGCGAGCCCCCAGAGCACCGCCGCCGGGGCGAGGCCGTGGGGGAGCGTCGGGCCCAGCGTTCGATACAGGATCACCGGCGCCAGCCCGGCGGTCGCGGGCCGCGCCGACACCTGCGCCATGAACGCCGCCGCGAAGGCCGCCCGCCCCTTGGCGGCTGCAACCCGGAGCGCACCCATCAGGTCGGCGTCCAGCGCGCCCAGCGCTTCGCACAGCCGGGCGTGGATCTCGGCCTCCGGCAGCGGCCCCGGCGGCGCGTCCAGCAGCGGGCGGCGCAGGTGAAAGGTGTTGTGGGGGAACTCAACGTTGAAGAAGGTCGCCTCGGCCTTCTCGTACTGCGTGGACGCGGGCAGGACGTAGTCGGCCAGGCGCGCGGTCTCGGTCATCGCGACGTCGATGACCACCAGCGTGTCCAGCGCCCCCAGCGCCTCCCGAACCCGCGGGCTGTCAGCGAGGGAGTGCGCCGGGTTGGCGGTCTCGATGATCATCGCGCGATAACGCGCCGGGTGGTCGGTCAGGATCTCATCGGCGATGCGATTGCAGGGCACCAGGCCACCGATGATTCGCGCTCCGACCACCGGCGAGTCGCGCTTGTGTGCACCGTCAGCGAGCGCGACCATGGACGTCGGCACGTACTGCGAGCCTTCCCGACCCAGGTTTCCCGTGAGCAGCCAGACCAGGCGGTGCATGTAGCTCACGAGGGTGGAGTGCCGGTTCATCTGGACACCGAGGTCCTCGAAGGACGCCACGCTGCGCGCCCTACCGATGACCCCCGCGGCCCGCCGCACGCTGGCTTCGGGGACGCCCGCGTAGCCGCAATAGTCGGCCACGGGGATCTCGGTGAGCGCCTCGACGACGGCGTCGAGGCCGTCCGCGTTGGCCTGCAGAAACTCCCGGTCCAGCAGGTCCTCCTGCACCACGATCGCAGCCATCGCCGCGACCAGCCAGGGATCTCCGCCAGGCCTGACCTGCAGGTGGATGTCGGCGAGCGCCGCCGTCCTGGTGCGACGCGGGTCGATGACGATCAGCGTCCGCGCCGGGTCCTTGGAGATGGCCTTCAGCGTCACCCGGGCGCGCGGGATCGAGTGCGACAACCAGGGGTTCTTACCAAGGAATACGGCCACCTCGCAGCCTTCGAAGTCCCCCCGCGTGTGCGCCCCCAGCATCCGATGGCTGACCCAGAACTCGCCGGTCTTCTCCTGCGCCAGGGCGTTCGATCGGTACCGTGAGCCCAGCGCCCGCCGAGTGGCCGCCGCGTAAGCCCCTGGCAGATGGTTTCCCTGACCGCCGCCGCCATAGTAGAAGATGGACTCCCCCCCATGGGTGTCGCGGATCCCCGCCAAGCGCGCCGCCACTTCAGAGATGGCGGTGTCCCAGTCGATGGTCTCGTAGGTGCCATCCGGGCGACGCCGTTGCGGATACAACACGCGGTCCCGGCCGTTCTGGTAGTAGTCGAGCCGCTGCGCCTTTTCACAGACGTACCCACGGGACGCAGGGTGTTGGCGGTCACCCCGGACGCGCACCAGGCGGCGACCGTCGTCGCCGCCGAGCTGCACCTCCACGCCGCAGTTGCACTCACAGAGCACGCAGGCCGAGGGCAGCCACGGGGCGTGATGGGGTTCGACGGTCATGCCGCAGAGCATGGACAAACAGGGTCCCCTCAGGCAACCGTATTGTGGCTCGAAGGGGTGCTCGGAAGATGCGAACGCGACTCGATGACCACAACCGCGCGGCGGCCCGCGCCGTCGATGGGATGGGCGACGGTTGGGCCTCGATGATCATCGGTGAGGCGCCGACGGCGCGCCCCGACAGGGCCCCGCCGCTGTCGCGCCGCGTCGATCCCGACAGGCGCGCAGGCAGCCCACGGTGAACGCCACGGCCGACATCGTGCTGGCGACGATCAACGCCAGGTATGCCCACAGCTCCTTTGCGCTTCGTTACCTGCGGGCGAACCTGGGGGATCTGCGATCCCGCTGCACGATCCTGGAGTTCACCCACTCCTTCAGCCCGGGCGACATCGTCGAGCAGCTGCTGGCGCCCGGCCCCTGTATCATCGGCCTGTCCGTGTATATCTGGAACGTCGAGGCCACCACGCGGGTCGTCGAGATCCTCAAGGCCGTCCGCCCAGACATCGCGGTCGTGCTGGGCGGGCCCGAGGTCAGCTACGAGCTCGACACGCAGCCGGTGGTCGCCCTCGCCGACGCGATCGTCACCGGCGAGGGCGAAGCCGTCTTGCCGGCGCTGTGTCACCAGCTCCTGGCGGGTGAGCGCCCAACCCACCGAGTCATCCCCGGCGGCCTGCCAGCTGTGGGTCAGCTCGTGTTGCCATACGACGAATACACCGACGTCGACATCCGACAGCGGGTGCTCTATGTCGAGGCGAGCCGGGGCTGCCCGTTCCGATGCGAGTTCTGTCTGTCGGCGCTCGACACACAGGTCCGCAACTTCCCTCTGGCGCCCCTGCTACAAGCCTTCGAGCGGCTCATCGCGCGCGGCGCGAGGCGCTTCAAGTTCATCGATCGCACCTTCAACCTCAAGGTGTCGCACAGCGCTCGGATCCTCGGGTTCTTTCTGGAGCGCTACGAGCCAGGGATGTTCATCCACTTCGAGATGATCCCCGACCGGCTCCCGCCGGCGCTGCGCGACCTGATCCGACAGTTCCCACCGGGCGCGCTGCAGTTCGAGGTCGGGGTACAGACCCTGGACGACGCCACCGCCGCTCGCATCAGCCGCCGTCAAGACGTGGAGAAGCTCGCCGACAACCTTCGGTTTTTGCACCAGGAGACCGGGGTCCACGTCCACACCGACCTGATCGTGGGGCTACCCGGCGAAGATCTGGAGACCTTCGGCCGCGGCTTCGACCAGCTCCACCGCTACGGCAGTCAGGAGATTCAAGTCGGGATCCTCAAGCGCCTGCGCGGGACGCCGCTCCGCCGACACACCGACGCCCACGCGATGCGTTACGCGAAGACGCCGCCCTACGAGGTGCTCCAGACCGACGCCGTGGACTACCTGACCATGCAACGCCTCAAGAGGTTCGCCATGGTCTGGGACCGCACCGTGAATCGAGGGAACTTCGTGACCACGGCGCCCATGCTCTGGGGCGACGAGCCCCCGTTTCAGCCGTTTTTGCGGTGGGCGGACTGGCTTCACGCGCAGCTCGGGCGCGTCCACGCCGTCGCCCTCGAGCGGCTCGGCGCGCACCTGACGCGCTACCTCGTCGACGTGATCGGTTGTGACACAGCAACCGTGGAGGCCGCGCTCGCCCTGGATCGCCAGCGAAGAAAGGTGCGAAAGGGAGGTACGGAGCGGCAGTCGCGCCATCGTCGAGATCATTTTTCGTGATACAAAGCTTCCATTTTTGACATTCGTGTATCACATTGTGCCTCATGAATGTTCAAGCACACTCACGTTCACCGTCTCCTCCTCCACGACCCTCTGACCGCTGGGCCGATGACGGCCAGCGCCTCGAGGCCTTTGGCGAGGCGCTCGACGCCATCCACGCCCGGGTGAAGGCCAAGATCGGCGCGGAAGATGTCGCGTACATCACCCGCGTCGACGCGTTCTCGCGGGCCATGGAGGCCATCGGCCGCTTTCTGTTGCACGCAGGCCGGGGGCCGCTGAGCTTCACCGCCGGGGTCGGCGCGTTGTGGATCCACAAGCAGCTGCAGGCCACCGAGGTCGGACACTCGGCGTTACACGGCTGCTACGACAAGCTCGAGGGAGCGGACCGTTTTCACTCCAAGGGGTTCCATTGGGAGACGCCCATCGACGAGGCCTCGTGGCGCAGCGCACACAACGTGAGACATCACCAGTACACCAACGTCGTGGGTCGCGACCCGGACGTCACCTTCGGCGCCATGCGCAACGCCGACCATTATCCGTTCGAGCCGAGCGTTCACGCCCACGGCGTCAGCGGCATGTTCAAGACCGCGAGCCACTTCGCCCTGGGGATCCAGGCCCATTACACGGGGATCGCGGACCTCTACGGGCTGGCTGGCGATGACCGGCGAGACTTCATCGAGGACACCAGCGACCAGACGCGGCGCGGCGCGTGGAGGAAGTTCTTGCGCAAGGTGGTCCCGTACTACGGCCGGGAGCTCGTGTGGTACCCGCTGCTGTCCGGGACTGGGTTCTTCCGGGTCCTGGCGGGCAACGCGTTGAGCGAGCTGATGCGGGACCTCTATTGTGCGGCGACGATCTTCTGTGGTCACATCTCCGACGAGGTCGCCGATTACCCCGAGGGCACCAGAGCGGGCAGCCGGGCGCGGTGGTACGAGATGCAGGTCGAGGCCACTCAGAACTTCGAGGTCCCGCGGGCCATCTCCCAGCTCTGCGGCGCGCTGGACCTACAGATCGAGCACCACCTGTTTCCGAAGCTGCCGCCGAATCGGCTGCGCGAGATCGCCCCCGAGGTGAAAGCGGTCTGCGAGGCGCACGACGTGTCCTACACGACCGGCAGCTGGCCCGACGCCTTACGCGGGGTGTATCGACAGATCCGTAAGAACAGCCGCCCCCCGACGGACGCCTGATCGCGCTGCCATCGCGTCCGGAGTCCGGGCCTCCGCCGCGGGTGGGCGCAGTGAACCGCCTGCCCTCGGAGACGCTTTTTCGGCCGCGCCCGCGGTAATATCGCGTGGGGGCGGGTTGACTGGCAGCCTGCCTGGCCGGGGGTGAAGCGGCGGCCGCCCCTTCTGGCCTCCTCGGGGTCCGGTCAGCGAAGTAGGGCGCCGCGTTGGCGGGAGGCGTCAGGGCCGCGGGTGGGCGGCGTAGCCCGAATCATTCATGGAACTTCGAGCGAAACCAAGGAGGCGCAGCGCTGCTCGGTG
>JAAZYN010000292.1 GCA_014239625.1 Myxococcales bacterium
GGCGCGCTGGTCGCCGCCCTGTCCCAGGCTCAGCGGCGGGTCGAGCGGACTGGCGATGCGCATCGCTGGGCGCAGGTCGGCGAGCGCTGGATCGACGTGGCGCGGAGCCACGGACACGAGCCGGGCTTCGGTCATGCTCGGGCCTGCGCCAAGGTGGCCTTGGCCATCGATACATCGCAGGCGGCGGCGCTGGTCGTGGTGGGGCGCGTGTTGCTCAACGACGAGCGCTTCAAGGAGGCCGCCGAGCTGGCTCACAAGGCGTTGGCGTTGGACCCCGAGCACCTCGAAGCCCTGGGGCTTTTGAGCGATGCTCGGGTGGAGCTCGGTGACATCGCGTCGGCCGTATCCGCCCTGGAGACGCTCAACGAGCTACGTCCCGGGCCGGCGGTGTATGCGCGGGCGTCCTACCTGCGATTTCTTCACGGCGATCATGCCGGGGCGACGAAGCTCATCACTCGGGTCCTGGGAACCCAGGTGGATCGGCGCCACCCCGAGCCGGCGGCTTGGGCGTTTTGTCGCGCGGCTGAGCTGTTTTTGCACCGCGGCGACTACTCTGGCGCGCTAGCCGTGTTCGAGCGGGCGGAGCGCTGGATCCCCGGGTATCCGAAGTCACTGGTCGGTCAGGCTCGGGCGCTGCTGGCGTTGGACCGCCCAGACGAGGCCATCGCGGTGGTGGACGCCCTGCACCGTCAACGTCCTTCGGCGGTGACCGCCCGGATCCTGGCCGACGCTTTCGCAGCCGCGGGGGACGCACCGACGGCCCGACTCCATGAGCTGGCCGTGGTGGACCTGGGCCGTAAGGGTGACCGGATGACGCTGGCCGATTTTCTGGCCACGCGCCATCGCGACATCGACTCGGCCTACGCGCTGTTGAAGAGCGAGAGGTCGGTCCGTGGCGGCGTCTTCATCGACAGCCTGGAGGCGTGGATACACTTTCGCGCCGGGCGCCTGAAGGAGGCCATGCGGCTCAGCGAACGATCCCTGTCCCTGGGGACGACGACGCCCATGTTGCTGTATCGGGCAGGAGCCATCCGAGTGGCCGCCGGCCGCACCAAGGCCGGCCTCGATATGGTCACCGAGGCGCTGGCGTTGAGTCCCCGCTTCGACCCTCACAGCGCGCGAGAGGCCCGCGAGCTGTTGGCTGCCCATGGCAAGCCCCTGCCCTGACCACGCTCGTGATCGGCGGCTGAGTCGAGCTCCTCCTGCGCCGCGACGTGTGGCTCAACTGACCGAGTGCAGCGCCATCAGGAGGCTTGTCCGCACGGAAGGAACGACGCCCTGATTGGACGGCTTGCTTGGCCCGGAGCTGCGTTACTCAGGCTCGAATCGACCCTGCCATTCCTGCGCCTTCGCGCCTTCATCGTGCCGAGGCCCAGCGGCGCGTGGCGGCGAAGGCGAGGAGGAAACACAGTGCTATTGCGAGCGGCAACGCTGGGGTGGATCCGGAGCTGGAGCAGCCCCTCTCTCCGTCCCACATGCAGGGGCTCGAGGCGATACTCGGGTCGTCGGTGCAAACCTGTTGGTCGGTGGTCTCGCCGGTCAGCACATGCGTCGCGGTCAGGGTCATGCAGTGCGGCTCGATGGGGTCTTGGCCTACCAACGTCCAGCGCCCGAAGCGCTGCGAGAACGGGTAGGCATCCGAATTGTCGCCTGAAACGCTGTATCCGACATAGGGGGCGTCGTCGGAGGTGATGTCGAAGCTGAGCATCTTCGGTCCGCACCGCTCGCCCCCACCGTACCGCAGGCCGGCGACCGTCACTCCACCCGGTGTTCCCGTCGCGGCGGCCGCGGCTGTCTCGAAGGACCCGCTCGTGACGACCGGCGGCATCCATGCGACGCAGTGGTTTTCCGGTAGCTGCTCGGTGACGACCACATCGTATGTTCGGTTGGGCTGGAGGTCTTCGAGCGGACGCCAGATGACCTGGCCGCCGAGGCCATCCGGGTCCTCGACCTCTCCTCCTACCGCCTGCCCGTCCAGGGTGACCGTGGTGCTGAGCAAGCTCATGTGGTCGGTCACGCCAGCGCACCCGGCGGGCTCGAAATAGATGCCCAGGCTCACGTATCCGTCGATGGGCACAGCGTCCGCCGGCCGTACGAGGTCGTAGGTGTACCAACCCGGCCCGGGCGCGACGCTGGGTGCAGCGTGCGCTGTGGCCAAACCCGCCAGGACAAGAGTGCTGAGAAGTGTCGTCGTGACTACATGTCGCATTGGATGTCTCCCTCGGTGGTTGCTGCGTTGCCGTTGGGGATAAGCAAGGCGCGCGCCAAGTCGACAGGCCAATAAAAACATTGTGTTGCATGTTCGAACCCGAAGACAGGGTGCGGTGAAAGCCCCCGTTCGATGTCCTGGTGCAAAGAAACTATCCAGAACGACTCCTCTTGGAAGCGCGGTGATATCGGCGAGGGGGCCGTCAGTCCTTCGGGCAGGCGGCCTCGTACTGGATCTCCACCTGGGAGTCGGCGGGCAGGTTCCGGACCGGCTGAAACCTCAGGAACTCGCCACAGTTGGACTGTCCGAGGCGGTAGTCCAGGTTCATGGTCCAGGCGATGACCTCGCCGTCACCCGTGGTCAAAGTAGCCGTGTGGCTGTCGGATGAACCGGAGGCCGCGTCGGAGGCGCCGGAGGGGGCGCAGCGCCGGCGAGCGTGGCATGGATCGGGGGCGGGCGCTGTCCAGCCGGGATCATCGATGGCGCTACGGGCGAGCGCGAGGATCCGCAGCGCTGACGGCGGCGGCGCGGGAGACCACCGCGGGCAGCCGCGCCCCACTACTGCGTCATCGTTTATCCCCTGGCTTGTCAGCTCTCGGAGCCTTCAGCAGCTTGACCCGGTCGACCGCGCAACGTTTGGCGCAGCGGCGGTCCCCCTCGGGCCCCATACACCCCCCGCGGCACTGAAAGTGGCTCGTGCACGGCGCCCCGCTCGCTCTCGTGGCGCGGCATTTACTCTTTTCGCAGAACAGCCCCCGCTGGCAGGGGTTGCCTGGGCCGCACGCTTCGCCGTCACCCGCGGCCTCGCCTTGGACGCATGTGCCGCCGGCGCAGCGGCGCTTCGGACCACACTGTGCGTTCAGGCTGCAGGCTGCTCCGAGGGCGCTCACAGCGGCACAGGTGCGTCTTCTGCAGTAGCCCTGGCACCCGGGGTGTCGCGCCTGAGAGCTCTGACCGGCGCGTTGCCCCAAGACATCGGACCACGCTCCGCAGCGGGCACCATCGGCGAGGGGGGCCAGGCAACGCCCGGCGCGTGTGTCGGAGGCGCCCGCGCAGAACAGGCCGGGGCGGCACTCCGAAGACCCTCGGCAGGCATCCTTGAGGCCGCGCTTTCCCTCGAGGAGCTCGCGGCAGGCCTGGGGAGGCGCCGGTCGGACTGGTGTTACCCAATCGCAGCCAGCGAAGGCCTTCCGCGCTGCCGCTTCGCAGGCCAGCAGCGCCGGCTCTCTGATCTCCACGGCCCCGTCGTTGAGGGCGACGGAGGTCGCCCGGGTGCAGCGCTCGAGCATGAGGCTCAGCCCCCGATCTTTTTTCCCATCGCAACACGAGCTCTTGGCCCGCGAGGCCAACCCATAGATCGCGTCGCAGAGCCGTTTCGCCAAGGGGTGTAGCTGGAAACTGCCGATCCCAAAGATCGGCTTGGCCTCGACCGACCCGGGGCGTGTGTGTGGCGAGTCCTTGGCCGGACGCGGCCGCGCTGGAGCAGGCTGGGGCGTCCGAGCAGCAGGCTCGGTGGCGATCGCTGACGGCGTGGCGTTTCCCGGGTTCACCCCGGGTGCGTTGGACCCTCTCGTCGCCGTCCGCGGGGCTGGAGGTGGCGTAACGTCCGCGCCGCCCGACGGGGATGTCCTCTTCGGGCGCTCACGCGTGCAGGACGACTGCGCGAGGGGCGCCGCGACCAGCATGGCGGCGATGAGCAAGAGACGAGTTCGCATCCAGTGTTGCTACCACAACACGTTCTTCGCGCTCAAACCATCGCCGGGACGCACCAGGTGCTTGTCACCCGAGGCAACCGGAGTCTGAGGCCCGGCCCCGCCCAGGAGGATGAGGCGGAGACCTCGGGGACGGAGGTCGCCGCTCCCTGGTGGGCGCCAGCCGTCCGGTACGCCACTGACGAAGGGGCTCCGTTGTGGCTCGGCTGAGGGGCCGCTGGGGCCGCGGCGGGGTCAGTTGAGGAGCGCTTGGCGAAGGGGCGTGACGCGCTGGAACGAAAAAAGATCAACGAAGCGCGATGAGGACGGGAATAGAGGTGTGCAAGCACACACCCATCAGGACTCGCAGGAGACTCACATGTGCCGAATCACTAGCCGTACGCTGCTCTCATTCCTATTCGTCGCGGCGTTCTCGCTCAACGCAGAAGCGAAGGACCCGTTCGATCAGCTCGGCGATCTGCTCGGCGCCAAGATCGTGCAGGTGCACCATACCCTCGACAGCGCGACAGGGACGAAACAGAAGAACCTCGTCACCGAGGTCACCTATCAGAAGCTCGAATTCGTCGCCACGTCCGGCGAGGACCTCCTCGCCATCGACGGCTACCAGGCATTTCGCGTGACCGCCGATGGCTATGGCTCAGGTCACTTCACCTGGGCCATCGACGGCGACATCTACGAGATAGCTCAGTACCCCTACGGTAACGACCACGCCCCTGTGTCCGGAGTCGTGCATCACGCCGACGGCGCGTCCAGCAAGTTCTACCTGTCCCACCGCAAGTCCAGGCCGGCCATCGTCAGTGGGCGCTGGAGCGGTGAGCTGGCTTTTCCGGGCCAGCCCACGATCGGGCTGGCGCTCAACGTCGCCAACGCGGGCGACGCGAACCCCGCTTATACCCGCGTGGACGTGCTCGGGTTTCCGAGCCAACCGGCCACGACCATCCCAACGGAGGACGGCTACTACACCCAGTTTTTGTTCTGGAACGAGCAGGCCGAAGGCGTCTTCTTCGTGACCCTGACCGGGACGGTGAGTGGAAGCGAGATCTACCAAGGACAGGCGACGGCTTGGAACCTGTACACCGGCGGCTATGCCGAAGGGAAGTTCCTGACCTTCAGGCCCACCTGGCTGAGCCTCTAGCAGGCGGCTGAAAAGTGGCCTGCCTCCGTGCCCGAAACAAACACGGTCGGGCGCGGGGCAGGTGACGGCCTCCGATACCCAGAGTCGATCCCCGCCGATCCAGGCGGTCGATCCCCGCTGCTTATGTCGACGCGCTCGCCATCTTCGCCAGCGTGGAGACCATGCGCAGCGACAGCTCGCGCCGCGCAACGGGCGCAGACTGGCGAAGCTAAGTGCGTCGTTAGAATAACCGCGAGTTTGATTCGACATCAATTGCTTGTTTGTTGGCCGCAGACCGGCGCATCGCTATCTGGTCGGGGCTTGAGGCGGCGGAACATAGGCCCTGCGTCGCGCGGTTGTCAAATAATGAGAAAATCTCAGAAAGCTGCGAGTTTTAAGCCTACCTTGTGGCGATTGATGCCGATTTTTTGATCCGGCGCCGGAGCACAGATGACGGTATTCGCATGGCCTCCCGATACTTTGCGACAGTCCGACGGGCAATATCAACGTTTTCTCCGCGCAGCATGTCAACAATTTTGTCATCCGAA
>JAAZYN010000293.1:0-262 GCA_014239625.1 Myxococcales bacterium
TGGGCATCCGCGAAGCTCAGGCCCTGCGTCGAGCCGCTGCCATGGCAATATCCAGAGCTGCAGTTGTTGGGCGCGATCACCAGCTCCCACACATCCGAGAAGGTGACCTTCGGGGCGGCGCAGGTGCCGTCCTGGCAGTTGCCCGAGGAGCAGAAGGCGTCGGCCAGGCACGCGTCGCCGAGCTCGCACAGCCCCACACAGGCGCCCGCGCTCTCACCGCCGTCGTAGGTGCACAGCCCCGTGCAGCAGTCGTCGGCGCTAA
>JAAZYN010000293.1:272-5581 GCA_014239625.1 Myxococcales bacterium
AATACCCCAGACGCCAATTTTATGCTCACTACGTTCACGTGTCTATCCCACATTTAGGCAGCTAACGCCGCCCCTGTTGGAAGGGGCCCGTGCCCAAATTATGACCCAGGGCCCGCACGCGCTCTCGACGGCCTTGCACTCGGCCGAGACACATTGGTTGTCGACACACTTGCCGCTGCCGCACCAACTGTCCTGGTAACAATACGCGCCGTCGGGCTGCGTCGGCGTACAAGCGCCCGGTTGGTAGTCTCCTGCGTAAGTGCAGAAGGTCCCCTCGCAGCATGGTCCACCCCAGCACTCGGCGCCCACACCCTGGCACTGGGAGCCACCGCCGCACACGCCGCCGGTGCAGACCCCGCTCTGGCACCAGGCGGCGCTCTCACACGCGTACCCATCCGGTTGCGGCTCCACGCAGACACCTGGAACGTAGGCGCCCAGGCCGGCCTGTGTGCACAGCCCCGAGCAGCAGTCGGACATGGACCAACACTCGGCCTGCGCGGCGCCGCAGGTCGGCGTCACACATACGCCCCCCTGACAGCTCCCGGAGCAGCAGTCGGCCGCCCCGAAGCACGCCGCGCCCTCGACGGTGCACGCGGTGCCGCCGCACACGTAGTCCTCACAGGCGCCAGCCTTACACCAGCTGTTGGCCTCGCAGTATGAGCCATCGGGCAGCGGATCAACGCACTGGCCGGGGACGTAAGAGTTGCCGTCGTAGGTGCAGATCCCCGAGCAACACTCTCCGCTGGAGTAACACTCGGTGCTGCTACCAAAGCAGCCCGCTGTAGGCACGTCCGGCGGGAGGGAGGTGTCGGGGGAGGTCGAGGTGTCGGGCGTGGTCGCCGTGTCGGGCTGCTGGGGCACATCCGGCCCAGCCCCTTTGTCTGTCACCGATAACGCGTCCGCGCCAGCGGCGTCGTTGGAGAGCGGGTCGGTGTGGGGCGTCGCGTCCGGGGCGGGGGTGCCGGCTGCGGTGCCAGCCCCCGAGTCGAGGCAGGCGCCGGCCGCCAGGGCGACAGAGACAGCCAACGGCAGGAAGGTCTTGATGGAGGTCATGGCTCTGGCTCCTAAAACAGGGTGTAGACGAAGGGGGCGGCGTATTCGACCACCTGGACGACGGCCAAGATGAGCGCGGCGGCCAGGAAGATGACGACCATCGGGGCCAGCCACCAACGGCCGGTGCGCTTCATGTGAACGAACAGGCTGCCGACCGCAGAGAGGCGGCGGCGCCACCGTCCCAACACGCCGGGCTTCTTTCGGGGCGCACGGGCTGGGGCCGAGAAGGCTGAGGAGGGGGCGATGTCTGTGGTCATGCGGCTTTACTCACGAGGCAGCGCTCCATCACGAGAAAATCGAGACCGGAGCGTTTGAAGGTTGCGTAGGCGTGCATGGGCGACGCGCAGAGCGGCTCGCCCTTGAGGTTCAGCGAGGTGTTCAACAGGCAGCCGACCCCGGTGCGCCGCTTGAAGGCCTCCAGCAGCGCGGCGAAGTCGGCGTTGGTGCGGTGGGAGACGGTCTGTACCCGGGCGGTCCCGTCGACGTGCGTCACCGCGGGGAAGGTCGCCCTGCCCTGGTCGGTCACACCGACCACGGCCAGCATGTGTGGCGTCATGTGTTCCGTGGCGGCCCCCACCTCGAAGTGGGTGCCCGCATCATCGTCCAGGATCGCCGGGGCGAAAGGCCGGAAAGCCTCTCGGAACTTGATCTTCCGATTGATGCGATCGGTCATGTCAGCGCGGCGGGGATCGGCCAGGATCGACCGCTGACCCAACGCCCGGGGCCCCCACTCCATCCGCCCTCTGAACCAGCCACCCACGTCGCCATCCTCGAGACGCTCGGCGACAAAGGCGTAAAGCTCCTCGTCCGTGTCGAAGGTGCGATAGCGGACGCGCAGGTCCGACAACATGCTCTCCACCTGGGCCTGATCGAAGCCGCTGCCCAGGCCGCTGCTCTTGGACGGGGTGGAACAGGGCACGCCCAGGACACAGTGCGTCGCCCACAGCGCTGCCCCCAACGCGCCACCCGAGTCACCGGCGGCGGGGTGGACATAGACGCCCTCGAATCCGGCTTCGTGAGCGATTCGGGTGTTGGCCACAGAGTTGAGCGCGACCCCACCCGCCAAGCACAGGCGAGACGCCTGGGTCAGCCTTCGGGCGTGCCGAGCGACCCCCAACATCGCCCGTTCGCAGATCTGTTGAAGCGTCGCGGCGACGTCCGCGAAGCGTTGGTCCTCCTCGCTGACCGCCGGGAGCGCAAGCGAATCGGCCGGATCCCGGGCGGGTCCCAGCAGCCCCTCCAGAGCCGCGGTGAAGGCGCGATCGCTGGAGCGGTCGTGGCTGAAGTACTTCAGGTTCAAACGCACCGTTCCGTCGTCATCGTCGACCTGCACGAGCTCCTCGAACTCGGAGCAGAAACGGGGCTCGCCGTAAGCGGCCAAGCCCATGACCTTGTACTCGCCGTTGTTGACGCGAAATCCGAGGTAAGCGGTGAGCGCCGAGTAGAGCAGGCCGATGCTGTGCGGGAAGCGTTGCTCGGCCAACAGCTCCAGGGTCGCCCCCTGCGCATCATTGTGGGCGCTGTAGATAGCGGTCGACGTCCACTCGCCGACGCCGTCGGCGGTCACGACGGCGCAGCGCTCGTCGATGAAGGGCGACGCGAAAAAGGCGCTGGCGGCGTGGGAGCGATGATGATCGCTGTAGAGGATCTGCTCGGGAGCTGCCCCCAGGGCCTCGCACAGCTCGCCTTCCATCCACAAGCGCTTGCCGAGCCAGCGCGCGGTGGCGCGTGAGAACTGGCCGAAGCCGCGAGGGAACGCCTTCAGCGCGGTCACCATGAGGCGCTCGAACTTGCGGATGGGCTTCTCGTAGAAGACCACGTGGTCGACGTCCTCTATACCGACGCCTGCCTGCGCCAGACAGAACGCGACCGCCTTGAGGGGCAGCCCGCTGTCGTGCTTGACCCGGGTGAAGCGCTCCTCGGCCGCCGCGGCGATCACCTGGCCGCCGGCGACAAGGGCCGCGGCGGAGTCGTGAAAGTAGGCGTTGATACCCAGAACAATAGGGCGCTGCAGCGTCATCACAAGGGCCTCCGGGCGTCTTCCAAACAAGCGCTGTTGTCGGACGGCCCCGCCGGGCGCCAGCCGCTCCCATCACCACGCTCGGCGACCCGAGCGATGAGGGCGAAGAGCGGCACCACGGTGGTGTACAGGACGAGCATCAACGCCGTGACCAGGAGGTCACCGATGCGCCGACCGGATCGACGCCACGCCATCCACAGCAGGGAGCGCTTGACCGCGGCCATGGCCTGGTCGACCTCGCGGCCGCGCCCCTCGGCCCGCCACTGGTCGAGCAGGTGCTCGGAGTAGCGGCAGTGGAACTGCTCGTCTCTGAGGATCTCATCGAACAGCGCGCCCAGGTCGGTACCGGCGAAGTGGCTCGACAAGACGCTGAACTGCGCGACGGCTTTGGACTCCGAGATGTGAACGAAGGCCACAAAGCGCATCTCGCCCCAGCGCTCCAGCAGGTTCTGCGGCTCGGCGTGGATCGCCTCGTAGGCTCTCACGCGCACACCGACGGACGCCCTCTTGGCGGCCGCGTCGAACATCTTTGAGTGACGATGCTCGTCCAGGCCATGGCGCAAGAAGAGCCGGCGTAGCTTGGGGTTCGACGTCTGCTCGGCGGCCAGCAACATGTCACGAGCGCTGCCCAGCTCCGTGGCCGCGAAGCCGCGCAGCTTTGCGGCCACCTTGGCGGGGTTGCGCCAGGCGACGGGGGCCGCCAAGCGCAACATGAAGTCAGACCGTTGCGTGGTCGCGAACATCAGCGGGCTCCTTGTGCGAGGTCGATAGCGGCGATCGGCGTCAGCGCAGCGCTGCGCACCTGGGGCGCCAGCGCCTCGGCGATGGCGGCGTGACCGGCTGGCGACATGTGATAGTCGTCGGGCAGAAACGCCCCCGGGGAGGCACGGCGGAGCGCCGGCATCCAGTCCACCGACGGAATCCCAGCGGCGCGGGCGTCGGCCAACAACGCGGCGCCCAGGACCCAGGTCGGCCGCACGTTCACCGGCTTGTCGCCCCGATACTTGGCCCACTCCTGGGGATGCACCTGCACGTCCATGGGCAGCACCGCCGCGACGACCCTGCATCCCAGACGCGCACAGGCCCGAGCGGCCCGGAGCAACAACGGGGTGACGCGTGAGCGATGGCCCGCCACCGGCCGCCGCAGGTGGGGCAGCTGTGACACCAGCCGGTTGGCGCTGACGGCCACCGCCGGTGGCGGCCCCGAGGCGCCCTCCTTGAAGAGCTGCCTCACGGCATAGACCAGGTGAGACCTGCCCATGAAAAAGCGCCGAAAGGGAAACCAGGTGCTCTCGGAGTCGGTGTGGATGACGCGTGACGCCCACCCATCGCGCTCGGTGATGCGCCTGCGGTTGGGGAGCGAGGTCTCGAACCAGTCGTTGGCGACGTTGGCGACGAAGACAACCACCTTGGGGCGATAGGTGGGAGCCAGGCGCTCGAGCGCGGCCACATACTCGTGGGGGCCCCAGGTCGGAACCGCCGCGGCGTAGACCTGCCAGTCCAGCCCCAGTCGTACGTTGAGCTGGGGTCCGACAGAGTCGGCGAAGTCAACACCGTAGCCCAGGACCTGGGAGTCACCCAGGATCATCACGCGCCGTTGGACCGGTGCGTCCCCCGGGGCCGGTTCCCAATCCGCGCCGCGGAACCCCTGCGCGTTGGTCTCCAGCCGGGTGACCCGGCCCTGTCGCGAACGCGTCGCGGTCGCCGCGTTGGCCTCGAGGACCACCCCCAGCTCGGCGTCGGCTCGATAGATGTTCAGAAACGGAAAGGCGCCATCGCGCAGCTCGGCCGCGACCCACTCAGCCATGAGCAGCGCGAACACGGTCGACATCAGCAGGGCGGCGAGTTTGGCTCTCCAGGTTGGCGTTTGAGGGTCCATGAAGGGGTCTTACGCAAGCCGCGTGCCAAACCATCGCGCGCGCCACGCGCAGCCAGACCGACCCCTGCCAGCGCGCCCCGACGACCGATCACGTCATACGCGCTTACACCCGACGGCAGATATGTAATCACAAATGACATCTTCGCTTACATTGGTAAAACACATTACAATGTGATCATGCTCTCCGTCCCGCGCTCGCTTCAAGGTCGTTATCAGCCACAACATCGCCTCGGCGGCGGCGGTATGGGCGTCGTCTGGGCGGCTCGAGATCGCCTCCTCGAGCGCGACGTGGCGCTCAAGCTGCTGCGCCCCGACCGTCGACCCGATGAGGGCCGACTGCGGGAGGAGTTCGCGCTG
>JAAZYN010000294.1:0-3106 GCA_014239625.1 Myxococcales bacterium
TTCGAGCAACGGAAGCGGCGGTAGGTGTTCGAGATCATGGACCCGGCTGTGCCCCAGCTCGAGCCAGCGGAGCTGCCTCATCTTCGCCAGAGGACGGACGCTGGCGACTCGAGTGTACGCAAAGCTCAGCCGCTCCAGAGGCTTGCCCACCAGCGGCGACAGATCCGCCACGGGGGTCTGGTTGAGGCTGAGGTGACGCAGCTTGGAGAGTCCCTTGAGAGGCGCCAGCGACGTCACGCGGGTCGAAGCGATCACCAACGACTCCAGCTGCGACAGCCGGGCCAGCGGCGACAGATCGGTCACCCGCGTCTGGTAGAGATTAAGCTCGCGCAGTCGCGGCAAGCGCCGGACCATCGAGACGTCACTGAACGTGCCCCTGGGCAACGACAGCCGCTCCAGGTTGGAGAGCGCGCCCAAGGGCCGCAGGTCCGTCGCGGCCAGGCCTGGGAGCCGGAGCTCCTTGAGGCGTTTGAGCTTGGCGATGGGCCTCAGGTCGGTCGCTCGACACTCGTCCATGTCGAGTCGCTCCAGCCGGGTCAGCTGTCGTAGCGGGGCCAGATCGACCACGCGCTTCTCGCAGTCGATGTTCGTGATGGTCCGAGGGAGCATCTCGCCGCAGAACCAGACCTCTCCGTCGTCGCTCTTCGGACGCGGCTCGGCGGCCGAGTGGGTCACGAACCCCAACACGATCGCGGGCGGTATCAGAACTCGGAAGAGCGCGCTCAACCCCCTGAAATTATCCGACTCGGGCGCGCGGCGCCACCAGCCCGACCCAGCCCACGCCCGACAGCAGCATCAGGCTGGCGAACACCAACACGACGCCCTGAAGACTCATGACGCCAGCCTCGAGGAGCAGGCTCGCGGCCAGGATCGAGATCGTCTCGACTCCGGCCAGCAGCAGAAACTCCGTGGCGAAGACCCTGCCGCGATAGCTGTCATCGCTGCGCTCCTGCAGCAAGACCGTGGAGAGCACCCAGTTCGCCCCGGAGAAGCTGTGGGCGAGACCGACCGCGATGGCCAGCGAGTAATCCCAGGGAAGAAACGCGACGGCGAGGTAGACGCAACCGCTCGACACCACACACCACCCCAGGACGCTGGGCCAACGCCCCCTGTCCCGCAACCAGCGCCGGGCGACGATGGGGCCGATGCCCGTCCCGATCCCACGTGCGGAGTACAAGACGCCTATGCCGATAGACACGTCCATCGGCGAGATCTCGCGGCCCAGCTGTGTCAGCATGAACACCAGGCCACCCCCGGCGGCGGCCCAGGTCATCTTCGCCAGAGAGATCCAACCCACCGCGGGGTGCGCGAAGAGATAGCGCCAGCCCGCCGTGATGTCGCGGGCCGCGACCTGGAACACGGAGCGTTTGGCCTCGTCGGGGGCCCGCTCTTCGTAGGTCTGCGGGATGCGAGTCCGCCAGATGAAGGCGGCGCTGACGAGGTACGAAGCCGCGTCGATGATGAACACCGCGTCGGTCCCCAGCGCAGACGCCGCGACTCCCCCAAGGGCGGCCCCGACCGCCAGCATGAACGACCAGGTCGCGGCCCCGATAGCGTTTGCCGTCATCAGCTCGCGGCTCGACACGATGTTGGGCACGCTGGCCCGTTTGGCCGGCACGAAGAAGGCCCCAACGGCCAGCTGAGCAAAGATGAGCACGTACATCACCGGCAGCCAGCCGGGCCCGTCCACCAACAGGAAACCGAGCACCAGCACAGCTCGGATGAGATCGGTCCCGATCATCAACCGGCGACGATCGAAGCGGTCGGCGACGATCCCAGCGATCGGGCTCGCCACCGCCAAGGCCGCCATCTTCAGCATGAAGATGAGGCCCATCGCCAGCGGAGAACCCGTGAGCTCCTCGGTGAGCGTGTACAGGGCGATGGTGTTGAACCAGTCCCCGGTCAACGAGACCAGGTTCCCGGCCCAGAGGTTCCGAAAGTCACGATTGCCGAGCAGCAGCTCTAGATAACCGGCCTGGGGCTCTGCGGGGTCGTCAGCGACCGTCATCGACACGAGGCGCGGCGATCCATCGCCGCCCAGCCAGGCCAGCGCGTTACAGACGCGAGGGGGCGGCGTCCCGCTCGGGGGTCCACCGCTGTGACCTCAAAAACCCTCATCGAGGTCGCGACGCAGCTTGTCGCGACGACGCTCAGCTTCGGTCTTCGAGCCGTCGGCTTGACCCGCCATGCCGGGCGTGGTCGGAGGCCGCACCAGCCCGCTGAACTGGGTCGACGCCATCCACTCACGGTAGTCGAGGTCATCCCGGTCGGTGCGCAACGCGTCGTAATGTTCGCGGCTCAACCCTGAGGGCGTGTAACGATTGTCGTCGTCGGTAGCGTTGAGCCGTCCCCGCCGCAGGGTCGCCTGGTCCCGCAGGGCGCGGTCCAGGCTGGCGTCGCTGGTGGCGGTGGCGTGTCGAGCGATCTGAGGGTCACGTTCCGGCATGGCCCAAACATAGCTCGCGCGCCCGACTTTGCAAGCACTACCGATACTATCTGTCCAGCCGCATCACCACGAACTTGAGGTACCGAAACGCCTCCAGGGCCAACGGCGCGGGGTGGTCCATCGGCTGCCCATAGACGCCGACCAGCGTCCCTCGTGCGCGAGCCTTGCCCACGCCATCCCGGCAGAGCTCTACGAAGCGCTCCGGCGAGACGTGTGAGGAGCAGCTCGCGGCGACGAGAAGACCGTCGGTCTCCGTGACGTGCGCGCCCGCGGCGATGAGCCGGACGTAGGCATTCTCAGCGGCCGCGACCGCTTTTTTACTGGGCGCGAAGGAGGGCGGGTCGAGGATCACCAGCTGCCAACGGCGGCCGCCGCGCCGCGCCTGCTCGGTGAACGCGAACATGTCGGCCTCGACGACCTCGTGAGCAGCCCCGGGAAAGCCGTTGGCCGCCCAGTTTTCGTCGGCCATGGCCAGCGCCGGCTTGGCGCGGTCTACGGTGGTCACGGAGGTGGCCCCGCCGGCGAACGCGTAGACCGAGAAGCCGCCTGTGTAGCCGCACACGTTCAAGACCGTGCGCCCCTTCGCGACCCCTCGCACACGTTGGCGGTTGTCGCGTTGGTCGATGAAGAAGCCGGTCTTCTGTCGCTTGCGGACGTCGG
>JAAZYN010000294.1:3116-5546 GCA_014239625.1 Myxococcales bacterium
CACGAAGTGCAGCCCGTTCTCTTTGAACGCCACCGGCTCGATCGGCTCTGCGCCCAGCAGCGCAGACCCCTGTGGCCCGCCGCGAAGGCGCTGACGCAGATACACCGAGCGCAGGCCGAGACGCTCCTGGAGGTACCGGGCGATCCCATCCGCGCTCCAGAAAGCGGTCGCCGCGGGCCCGTCCAACACGACCACCCCGACGGCGCCGTAGACGTCGACGACCAGCCCTGGCATCCCATCGCCTTCGCCGTTGACGAGCCTGTAAGCGGTGGTCTGAGACCGGTCGACGGCGGCGTCACGAAGCGCCAGCGCGCTGTCGAAGCGACTTCGAGCCCAGCCCTCGTCGACGCGCGCCCGAGGGCCCAGCATGCACATCCGGAAAGCCAGGGTGCTATGAGGGTCGTAGAAGCCGCGACCCAGAACCTTGCCATCTCGTGACTTCAACGCGACGTGGGCTCCTGCTGGAGCCTCCGGTCGGTCGCGAAGGGCGTCGGCGAAGACCCACGGGTTGCCGCGCTTGATCGTCCGGATCAGGTCGCGGTTGAGCCTGAGCGGAGGTCCGCCGGTGACGTGTTCGAGCAAACTCATGATGGAGCCACGCTAACCCAGCCCCTGACGGGTCGCCAAGGTGCCCTCGACCATGGCGTCGAAGAGCCTCAACAAGTCATCGGCGACCGGCTGGCTCTCGATGGCACCCAGGGCGTATGCGATCGCTTCGAACGTGGCCAGCCCCCCTGCGCGGTTCTCCTCGCGTAGACGGTATCGGGTTTTAAGCTCCGGCAGCGTGACCCGCGGTACGTCACTCAACCAGGGCACCCGCTTGGGCACCTTGGCGGCCTGCCGCCAGCTCCCATCCGGGACGATCAGCGTGATGGGCCGAGGGTCCTCGTCGATCAGGTCCCTTTCAAGGGGCCGCGCCCCGGCGGCGGGGAACAGCAACAGCGGCCGTCGCTGGGCAAGCAGGATGACCTCAGGCAGCACCGGGCGCCCAGGGTGACCCCGCTGATGAATACGCAGCCGATCGCCCAGCGCCAACTTCGCCAGATGGGCCGTGGCGGTGGTCTTGTGCCACTCGCGCTTGTGCATGAGCACCTCGACCCTGGTGGTCAGCGGTGGCAGGCTCGGCACCTGGTCGCACACGCAAAAAAGGTGATGCATGCGACAAAACCGGCACCTCGCCGAAGCTTTGCGTCGTCCCGCGCCCACGCAGTACCTAGTGCCCCGTGTGGAAAGTTCGCGGTCCCGCTCCGCCAGCGGTTTGGTTCCTGGCAAGACGCGAGGCCGCAGGACTGGCGGAGGTCAATTCAAGGCCGAGCAACGACGGCACGGGCCATACAAACCAGGATTGTGACCGCGTAGCCTTCATACGGGGCACCAGGGTCCTGCGTGGGAAGGTGCGTGGGGTATCGCGTGAGCGTTTGGGCTCGGGCCAAGACGCGAGGGCGAAGGACTGGTGGGGCCCATCCAAACCCGAGCGAGGCCGGCCTGGGCCGGAAACGCCCCCGGGTAGCGCCATGGAGCGTTCCACGGGGGACACTAGTGTCCTGCGTCGGACGTACACGACGTCACGGCCGACGCGGCCTGCTCCCCGCCAAAGCGCGAGGGCGCGACACTGAACGAACCGCTCGCGCGAGCCACCAACGTGCGTCGACTCCAGGGCACTAGAGTCGGTTCATCTGGATGTCGATCGCCCCGAGCTTGGGGCCGTCATCTTCCTGAGTGAGCACTACGGCCAGCACCGCGGCCACCGTGATCACGGCCACGCCTCCACCTATCGCGGTCCAGAACCACCAGGTCTCGTACACCTCCGTGTCCTCGACGCCCTCGCCGATGGCGTCCTTTCCCGCCGGTGCCTTGCCGTCGACCAGAATCAAGGACTGCTTTGGAGGGCCCCCGAGGCTCGCCGTGGCGGCGACAGCCGGGGTCCCTCCTGGAGACATCCCGGTCGCCTCTGTCAAAAGAGCCTGCAGGCTGGTGACCATCTTCGCGTCGCGCGCGACGGTGGTGGCGTGCGTCTTGGTGTCCCCCTCGCCCCCGGTAAACCCGCTTAGCTTCCAGGTGTTTTTCTTCTGACTGACCCGAAGCACGATCACCCGCTGCGTTTGCACGGCGCCGGCCAGCTCGTCGAGCATCGGCTTGGCCTTGGCGTCCTTTCGTTGCTTACCGATGAGCCGCACCAACTCAGCGACCCGCGCCGCGTTATCGAGGGGCTTCAGATCCGCACGGACGGTCGCGACCTGATCCTTGAAGACCGTGGTCAGCGCGCTCTTGGGCGCGTAGCCGTCCCTGCGGATGTCGACGAGGTGTTGGCCCGGGCGCATGCGCACCGCCGTGACCGGCACCCTCCCAGCGATCTTCCCGTCCACCCTCACCTGCGCGCCAGCCACCGTGTCGGAGGCAGCCGGCGCGCCGATCTTGATAGAGCCGACG
>JAAZYN010000295.1 GCA_014239625.1 Myxococcales bacterium
TTGATGCAGTGCTCCCGTGCGGGCTCATCGTCCTGGCGGGCGATGGCGCTGCCTGCGACGGCGAGGGCCAGGGGAGCGGTGAGGAGCGAGCGTCTGCTGAGGTTGTTTGGGGTCATCTGATATCTCCTTGGTTGGGTCGTGGTCCTAGTCTGCACGAAGGGGACACCTCCCGGCCAGATGGCAACTGCTACGATAGGCGTGTGCACGTGCTCCGCCGCGCGGCCTGCACCTGAGCCATGTGGACCGTCGCCCTCACACTCGCTGCCCTCGCCGCGCCCCAGGAGCCCTTCGGACCTTTCGATCCCTACCATCCTGGCCCGGGATCGCCGCGCCTGACCACGCCCCAGTGGGTCGGCGAAGAGGGGGTGGAGGCCGTGGTCGTCCTGTCGATCGACGACATGCGGGCGCCCGAACCCTACGACCGCTACCTGTACCTGATCCTCAACCGGCTCGAAGCCATCGACGATCGCGCGCCGGTCAGCATCTTCGTCAACGGGCTCGAGCCGGGGCACCCCACCCTCCAGACCTGGCTCGGCCGAGGGCTCTCCCTCGAGGTCCACACCACCGACCATCCCTGCCCCCTGCTCCAGGGCGGCGACCTCTCCCGCGCGCGCTCGACGGTGGAGCGCTGCATCGACCTTTTGAACGAGGTGCCGGGCAGCAGCCCGGTCGCCTATCGCATGCCCTGCTGCGACTCGATCAATTCGGTCAGCCCGCGCTTCTTCGCGGAGATCTTTGAGGGGCACACCGAGGCGGGAAACCACCTCACCATCGACTCCTCGGTCTTCAACGTGTTCGGGGACGAGCGCTTCCGGCAGCACCTGCCCGCCGACCGCTCCTTCGTTAACACGATCGAGGACTACCCCTATCCCTACGTGATCGGCAAGGCCTGCTGGGAGCTGCCCTGCGCGGTGCCGAGTGACTGGGAGGCCCAGCACCTGCGCGGGCCCAACCACCCCGAGACCGTCGCCGACATGAAGGCCGCCCTCGATTGCTGCGTCGAGGCCAAGGGGGTCTTCACCCTGGTCTTCCATCCCCACAACTGGATCCAGGCCCGGCAGGTCGTCGAGCTGATCGATCACGCAGACCAGACCTACGGCCGGCGCGTGAAGTTCCTGAACTTCCGCGAGGTCCAGGAGCGCCTGGACGCGACCGTCGGCAGCCTGCGTCTGGCGGATGGGAGCCCCAGCGGCGCGCGGCTCCTCGACCTGGACGGGGACGGCCTCCACGACGTGGTCGGGCCCGGCCGGACCCGGCGCTGGACGGGAGCGGGATGGGAGGACGGTCCCTTCCCCGGTACCGGCCCCCTCGCCTTCGGCGTCGGCCCCGAGGGGGAGGCGCGGGCCCTGGGACCCGCGGGCTCCTGGCGCTTCTTGGACGGAGGATGGACGGAGTGCCCCGAGGTCGCGGCCGAGGACGCGCTCCTCTTCGACCTGGACGGGGACGGGATCAGCGAGCTCCTGCGCGGTGACGATGTACTGCGTGCCCGGGACGACGGCGGCTGGGAGCCCCTGGGCTTTGCGCTTCCCGTCGCGCTGCACGACGACGAGGGCCGGGACGCCGGGGTGCGCCTGGTCGACCTCGACGGGGACGGCCTGATGGACCTGGTCGCCTCCAGCGAGCGCGGCGCGTCGGTACACCGCCTCCTGTCCATGGAGCGGGGCTGGACCGAGGGCGGCGCCACCAGCCTCCCGCCCATCACGGTCGAGGGCCGCGAGCGCGGCGCCTGGGCGCACTCGGGGCACCTTTGGTGGCAGAACGAGGACACGGCGCACCTGCCCAACCACGTGGACCGGCGCTCCTTCGGCGAGCTGCTCGCCGCCCTACCGCCCACACCGCTGTCCCCCGAGGAGTCCCTGCGCGCGCTCGAGGTGAGCGGACCCTGCCGGGTCGAGCTGGCCGCGGCCGAGCCCCTGGTGCGTGACCCGATCGCCTTCGACTGGGACGCCGCCGGCCACCTGTATGTGGTGGAGATGGGGGACTACCCCCTCGGCTCGGAGGCGGGCGGTCGCGTGCGTCGGCTGGTCGACCGTGACGGGGACTGGCGCTACGACGAGGCGACGACCTTCCTGGACGGGCTCGCCTTCCCGACCGGCGTGGCGCCCTGGCGCGACGGCGTGCTGGTCACCTGCGCCCCCGACATCCTCTTCGCCCGTGACACCTCCGGTGATGGAGTCGCGGATGAGGTGAGCGTGCTGGTCACCGGCTTCGGAGAGGGCAACCAGCAGCACCGTGTGAACGGGCTGTGGTGGGGACTCGACAATGCCTACCACGGGGCGAACGGAGACAGCGGTGGGGCGGTCGGGCCGCCGGGTGCCGGCACTCTCGTCGATCTCTCTGGCCTGGATTTTGCGCTCTATCCGGACGAGGCTCGGGTCGTCGCTGAGGCGGGCCAGACCCAGTTCGGCAAGACCCGGGACGACTGGGGCAACTGGTTTGGCGGCAACAACTACGAACCGGCGTGGCACTTCCCCCTCGCGTCGCGCTATCTGGCACGTGCGCCCCACGTGGTGCCACCGCCTTCACACCTGTCGGTGATCCCCGGTGGACAGGAGGTCTTCCCGCGCGCTCCGGTACCTGCGCGCTTCAACGACCCGGGAGCCGCCCGCCGCTTCACCTCGGCCTGCAGCCCCACCATCTACCGGGGCGAGGTGCTGCCCCTGGCCGGTGACCTCCTGGTGTGCGAGCCGGTCCACGGCCTCGTCCATCGCAGGCACCTCACCTCCCAGGGCCTGTCCTTCATGGGCGAGCGCACCGGGGCCGGTGCCGAGTTCCTGGCCTCGACCGACCCGACCTTCCGCCCGACGATGGTGCGTACCGGCCCGGACGGAGCGCTCTGGGTCGCCGACATGTCCCGGGCGGTGATCGAGCACCCCGAGTGGATCCCCGACGACTGGGAGGAGCGCCTGGACCTGCGGGAGGGTCACGACCGCGGACGCCTCTACAGGATCGTTCACGCCGTCGTGCAGCACCCAACGCGCTTCCCCTCCCTGGGTTCCTCGACGGACGCGGAGCTGGTGCGCGCCCTCAAGAGCGGCAACGGCTGGGTGCGTGACTGTGCCCAGCGCCTGCTCGTCGAGCGTGGCGCACCGGTTGCGGGTCTCCTCACGGAACTCCTGCGCGTCGGGTCGCGGCCAACGGCGCGCCTGCACGCCCTGTGCACCCTCGCCGGACTGGGCGAGCTGCGCGAGGAAGACGTCGAGGCTGCCCTCGCCGATCCACACCCGGGCGTTCGCCGCCACGCTGTGCGTCTGGCCGAACCCTTCGCGAGTGCATTGCTCGATGCGCTGGCCCCCCTCGCGAGGGACCCCGACGCCCGGGTACGGCTGCAACTGGCCTGCAGCCTTGGAGCCTGCCGCGACCCGCGTGCGGGGGGGCTGCTCACGGAGCTGCTGATAAGAGATGGCGCGGATGCCCATGCGCGTGCGGCGGCCCTGTCCTCATTCCGCGCCGAGCACCTGTCCGAGGCTCTTGCCGCCGCGGCCGACGAGGGGCTGCGCAGGGAGCTCCTCCTGATCGCGGCGAGGCTCGAGGGTGCCGATCCCATGGCCCTGCTCCTTGCGTGCAAGGTCCCCGTCGTGGAGAGCGTCCGTCACCTGGGTGCGCTTCTGACCCTTCGTCCGGATCTCGATCCCGACGATGCGGCCGACATGATCCACATCGTGAGCGACCCGTCCTCAGATGGCATCGAGCTCGACGTGCGCCTCAGGATCCTGGCCTGGGCGGGCCACCCGGTCACGAACGCGCGCCTGGTCGAGCTGGTCGAGATCGGCGCACCGGCCTCCCTCCTTGCGGAGCGGGACGACCCCGAGGTCGCACGGCTGTTCATCGAGCGCTGGCGCGGCATCACCCCGGCGCGCCGCAAGGAGGTGCTGGACGTGCTCCTGTCCCGCCGCTCCTTCACCGACCAGGTCGTGGTCGCCCTGGAGGACGGTCACCTGCGCCCGAGCGACCTGGGTGCCACCCAGGCGGGCCTGCTTGTCGAGCACGCGAGCGAGGCCCTGCGCCCCAGGGCACGTGCAGCCCTGCAGCACACCGCGACGGATCGCGCGGAGGTGGTGCAGACCCTGGGCCTGAGGGTTGCCGAGGCCAGCGGTGAAATCCTGCGCGGCCGTGAGGTCTTCCGCACCACCTGCGTTCGCTGCCACCGCCTCGACGGCGAGGGGGTGGCGGTCGGGCCGGACCTGCGCGCCCTCTCCGACCGCTCGACCCAGGCCCTGCTGGTCGCCATCCTCGACCCCAACCGGGCCATCGAGGCGCGCTACCTGGGCTACACGGCCCTGACCCACGATGGGCGACTCTTCAGCGGGGTGGTCGCGGAGGAGACCGAGACCAGCGTCACCCTGCGCGGGGCGGGGGTGGACGAGGTGCTCCTGCGTGCCGACCTGGAGGGCATCGCGAGCACCGGTCTGTCCCAGATGCCGGAGGGGCTCGAGGCCGAGCTCGGTGTCCAGGACCTGGCGGACCTCCTCGCTTATCTGCAGGGAGAGGGGATCACGCCCCGCACTCTGTCGGGGACCGAGCCACGGGTGGTGGTCCCGGGCGAGGGCGGCGAGCTCATCCTGGCGGCTACCTACTGCGAGGTCTTCGGGCCGAACCTGACCTTCGAGGCGCGCCACGGCAACCTGGGTTTTTGGAGCGGGACCGACGACCTGGCGGTCTGGTCCATCGAGCTTGGAGAGGGCGGCACCTTTGAGGTCGAGGTTGAGCAGGCCTCCCCGGACAACCCCGGGCCCAACGTTCTGGTGCTGGGGGCCGCGGGCCAGGAGCTGGCCTGGACGGTCGAGCCCACGGGCAGCTGGGACAGCTACCAGCGCGTCCCGGTCGGCCGGCTCCAGCTTCCTGCGGGACGCACGCTCCTCACCGCCCGGGCCGCGGAGGGCCTGCGCGGCTATCTGCTGGATCTGCGCGGGGTCAGGCTCCGGCCGGTGGACTGAGGCTCTCCGCACCGCGACGCGAAGCCCCCCGGGCCAGACGGACTAGGCCTTCGGGTGCATCAACTCGGTGACGATCCGAAACGTCAGGCCCCAGATGCATCGCTCCTCGAAGTTCCAGCACGGCAGGTGGACCATGGCGCCATCTTTCTTCTCGTAGGGGAAGTGCCCGTCGAGTTCGCCGCTGCGGATCTGGGCGAGGGGCAGCCAAAACGTCTCCGTCGCCTCGGGCCCGGGCGCGGTCGGCGGCTGCTCGGACAATAGATGCACGAAGGGGACGATCGTCGTGTCCATGAAGCCGCCGCGTGAACGCGCCTGGATGGGGGGCAGGAGGCCCAACTCCTCCGTCTCGCACGGCCCCTCGGCACCGAGATCCAGGCCCACCTCTTCGAGGGTTTCGCGTCGCGCCGTCACGGACAGGCTGGGATCCTCGGGCTCCTCGCGTCCTCCGGGCAGGCTGATCTGGCCGGACCAGGGATCTTTGGGGTGCTCGACCCGGCGCATCATCAGTATGGACAGTTCGCCTGCATCTGGCGCGAGGCACAGAGCCACTGCGGCACGCGAATGATGCTCGGGAATCTGGTCGGCGACCTCGTCCCAGGTCACCAA
>JAAZYN010000296.1 GCA_014239625.1 Myxococcales bacterium
CCCAAGGGGCGACGGCCCGCACCCCGCGCGTTGGCCCCGGGTCGCAGCGCTCCCAAAGCCGTGGCGCCGCGTGTCAAGCGAGGAGCGCCGCTGAAGCCCGGAGCGTCGGCCGCGAAACCAGCGCCAGCAGGGAAGCCAGCCGCGGTGAAGCCAGGCAAGACACCGGCGCCGGCAGCAAAGAAGCCGACCGCGCAGCCCAAGAAGAAGTAGGTGGCCGCGCCGCAGCGCCCCGCCGAGATCCAGCGCCTGCGCCGCATCATGCAGCGCCTGCGCGCACCGGACGGATGTCCGTGGGACCGTCGTCAGACCCTCGAGAGCCTGCGAGGCTACCTGCTGGAGGAGAGCTACGAAGCGGTAGAGGCCCTCGACCGTGATGACGCCGCTGCGCACGCCGAAGAGCTGGGCGACCTGCTGTTCCAGATCGTCTTTCAGTCGCATATCCGCCAGGAACAGGGACATTTTGACCTGGCCGATGTGATCGACGGTATCTGCGACAAGCTCGAGCGTCGCCATCCGCATGTGTTCGGCGACGAAGAAGGGCTGGATGAAGAACAGGTCGCCGTCCGTTGGCATGCGATGAAGCGGTCCGAGGGAAAGGGCACCGTGAACGACGTCCCCCAAGCACTCCCAGCTCTGATGCGTGCGCAGAAAGTCGGCCGCCGAGCCGCGCGGACCGGCTTCGACTGGCCCGATGTCGTCGGCCCGCTCCGAAAGCTGCGCGAGGAGATCGCGGAGCTGGAGGCCGTCATCGCTGCGCAGGATACGCCGGGCATGCACGCGGAGTTGGGCGACGTCCTGTTCTCGGTGGTCAACGTCGCTCGGCACCTTCGAGTAGACGCCGAGCACGCGCTGACCGGCACCATCGAGCGGTTCCAGAGACGCTTCGGGTATGTACAACGCGAGCTCGAGGCCCGCGGCCTGGCGACCGAAGAGGCGGAACTCGACGTCATGAACGCGCTGTGGGACGAGGCAAAAGCCCAGGCGAGCTCGTGAGCAAAGGGGCACCGCCGGCGTCGGTGCGGCGGTCGCTGCTACGCTCGGCCGGTGTCATGACAGCCATGACCTTGCTCAGCCGCGTTCTGGGTCTCGTGCGCGAGCAGGTCCGCGCCCTGTACCTCGGCACGGGGGCAGCTTCGGATGCGTTCGGCCTGGCGACGATGCTGCCCAATCTGTTCCGGCGATTGTTCGCGGAAGGGGCGATGACCGCGGCGTTCATCCCGGTGTTGGTCGAGAACCTGGAGAAGGGAAAGGCCACCCTGACCCGTGAGTTCTTGAGCAAGTTCGTGACGTTTCTGAGCTGCGTCGCGGTCCTGTTTTCCATCGCGGGGATGCTGGCCACGCCGTGGATCGTCGAGACCTTCTTCTCGTCGGAGTTCAGCAAGATCGACGGCAAGGTCGACCTGACCATCGCGCTGACCGAGTGGATGTGGCCCTATCTCGCGTTCATCTCGATCGCAGCGGTCTTCCAGGCCATCCTCAACGCCCACAAGATCTTTGGGCCGTCCGCCTTCACGCCGGTCCTGTTGAACCTCGCCATCATCATCTGCGGGGTGGCGCTGTCGGAGGTCTTCGATGACCCCGCGTACGGCCTGGTGGTGGGCTTCCTGATCGGTGGGATCGTGCAGGCCGCGTTTCAGCTTCCATATATCTGGCGCTGGACGACCTCGCGCTTCTCCATCGACTTTCGCTTCCGCCACCCGCAGGTGCGCCGCGTGCTGATCATCATGGTCCCTGGAGTCTTCGCGGCGGGGATCTACCAAATCAACGTCTTCGTCAGCCAGCTCATCGCGAGCGGCCTGGAGGGCGGCTCAATCGCCTCGCTGCAGTATGGGATTCGGCTTCAAGAGCTGGTGCTCGGGCTGTTCGTCGTCAGTATCGCGCAGGTGATCCTCCCTACGTTGTCGCAGCAGACCGCTCGAGGAGACGACGACGGGCTCAAGGACACCCTCCGTTACGCCACCGGGTTGATGGGTTACGTGACGCTGCCGGCGACCGCCGGGCTCATCCTGATCGGTCCAGAGCTGGTCCGGCTGCTGTTCCAGTTCGGAGAGTTCGGCGAGGAGTCCGTCCGCATGACGGTGGTCGCCCTCAACTTCTATGCTGCCGGACTTTTCGTGATCGCGGCGGCGCGGATCTATCAGCAAGCGTTTTATGCGTACAAAGACCTGAAGACACCCACGGCCGTGGCGTTCGTCACCATGGTGGCCAACATCGCGCTGTGCCTGGTGCTGAGCGAGCCCTTGTCGCATGGCGGGATCGCCCTGGCAGGGAGCCTCTCGGCGGGCATCGGCGCGGTGCTGCTGTTCTGGTTGCTCCGACGACGCTTGGGGCCACTGGGCGGACTCCAGATGACATCGCGCTTGCTGCGGGTCGCCCTGGCGACGGCGCTGATGGCGAGCGCGGTGGTGGGTCTTCGCCATGTCTGGGAGGCTCCCGCTGGACGTCTGACGCTGCTGGTCTGGATTTGCGCCGCGGTCGCGTTGGCGTCCGTCGTGTTCGTGCTCGCATGCCGCGCCATGGGCGTTGACGAGCTGGCGGGGCTCTGGAAGTCCGTCGCGCAAAAGCTGGGCCGACGCGGAGACACGCAGGCCTGATCATGGCCCCCTTCGGGATGCCGCTGGCGGCTCCGCAGCGCTGAAGGCCGCCTCACGGCGCAGCTTCAGAGCCTCCGCCGATATCGCAGCTTCAGAGCCTCCCCATGGAGCAGACGGCCCAGCACCACAGAGAAAGGGCTCCTCGAATCGCCTCGTCCCTGGTGATTCGAGGAGCTCCAGGCACCCTCATCAAGTCTTCTAGCGCTTCCGTACGATGGCGCCCGGCATCATGACGACACCAAACCGTCAGGCCAGCCCAGAAGGGTGATGGCCTTGGAGGCACCTGAGCCGACCGTCAGCGCCGGCCGGGTTTGCGGAAAAACTCGCATGCAGAGCGTCAAAGACCCCCTTCAAGAGCTCGCCTCGTCGGCGCCGACTCTTTTTCCGAGCCCCCGAACTCGTCTCGGCGACAGCATTTGTAACCAACCCCGATCTCAGGCAGAAGCACCAGCCCTGCAACTCCCCCTGGTTACCCGACCGCAGCCGGCACCAACTCTATGAGAACTGATGCCCCAACCGGAGACCGTGGTTACCAGAAGGTTACGAGGTGACTGGGATGTAATCAAGCGTAAAAAATCGACGCGACTTTAGACCCCGTGGGCGTGCTCTACCAAGAGCATGGCGAGGGAGCCGGAACCTCATGGAGGTCGAGGTGTTCCCTCTACCAGCGCCACGCGCCCTGGCAGAGGCCAGGAGGCCGCCAGTCAGCGCGGTGGGGTCGGGGAGCACGATCGCTCGAGCGGCGTGAGTCAGCGCATCGGGATCATGAGCTCGCGCAGCGAACGGGCCTTGTCCATCGAAGCTTGGCTCAGCTCAGCGACCCGGCGAAGCGGCTGGGGCTGGCTCGACGGCTGGCGCTGGCGACGGCTCGACGGCTGGCGCTGGCTGGGCGGCTGGCGCTGGCTCGGCGGCTGGCGCTGGCTCGGCGGCTGGCGCTGGCTCGGCGGCTGGCTCCGAACCCTCGTCACCCCAGTGAACCACCAAGCTCAGCGAGCCCGTATGAAAGAAGCTCGCATCGAAGCGCGCCGCGTTCGCCGGGAGCCCGGGATACTCGCCCATGGTCGCTTCATCCCAACCATCCGGCGGGCTCGCGTTGGAGATCGGCCGCTGGATCGGGATACCCGCCTGCTCTGGAGTGACCGTCCGGCCTGGCTGGCCGATGATCTGATAGGCCAGCGTGATCTCCAGCTCCGGGATCGGCTTCACTGTGAAACCGAGCGCACCGCCGATGCGCATGAAGGACAGAAAGTCGATGTTGGAATAGGCCAGTGGCGAGGTCGAGCTCTCCCAGTGGGCACCCAGATGCAGGGTGAAGAGGTCGGGGACGATGTTGACGTCCGAGCCCAACCGAATCGCCACCGAGTCGGTGAATCGCTTGGGCAGCGAGAACTCCTCCAAGTCTACCATCGAGCCAAAAAACTTGAGCTTCCCCTCGAACCCGATGTCGTACTGCTGGAGGACACTCCAGAACTCGACCACGACGTCCAACTCGATGTCGAAGACCTCCTCGTCCTTCTCGTCGCGGTGCACGTATCGCGCGCCGAACCTGAGCCAGGGCGGGAGCTTCAGTGACAGGCGCACACCATCGTTCGGCTGACAGCCGGGCCTGGTGGCGTCGAACGCCGTCGGATCGTCGGATTGTCCGCAGGCCGTGTCCACAAAGTCAGCCGACGCGAAGGTCTCACCCGCCGCCGGGGTGAACAGGGCGCGCGTCGACTCGTCGAGGAACCGTATGTCCGACGGACCATGACCCTCCAACTCGATCGGCGTCACCCGACTGGAGAGGCCTATCTCGAGGTTCCGATGGGGTCGAATGTGAACACCTATAATCGCCGCAAAGCGGGCCATGTCGCTGACGTCCAGCTCGGCTTGAGCGTGAAACGCGTCCGGCGTGCACGGATCGTCGGTGCAGTCGCCGTAGATCTGCTCTCCGTCCACCGCGCTCCCGTCGATCGTCAGACCGAACTTCGCGAAGGGCATCGTGACCCATTGAAGCGTGAGCCCTATCGACACCATGGGGTGCACCTCGAAGGCCGCGCTGCCGCTGACGTAGGCGAGGAACATGTCGGTGTGCGTCAGCATGAACTGCTGCGGCCCGTTCTTGCCCCAATCGCGTGCGCCATAGGCGCCAGGCCCATACGCCGCCAGCCCCACCGCCCAGAAGTCCTGCGAATAGCCCCAGGCCAGGGCGGGCGCGAAGAACGGAGGAGACTGGTTGCTCGTGCTGGCCGTCTCAAAGAGCTTCCCGGGCCCCACGACCTCGTCCATGCCGAGCATCGTCACGGACGCGTCCAGGTACGTCAGCCCTGCGTTGAGCAGGATCTTGTGCCCTTTCCAGTTGGTCAGCCCTCCGGGGTTGTAATGGATGGCCATCGGATCGTCGGCCTTTGCGCCCCAGGCGCCAGCCCTCCCCAGAATTCTCGCGCCGTTCTCATTGTATTCGAAGCCTCCGGCGTGGGTTGGCGCACCGGACATACACAACAGCGCTAGTCCACCGATCGCTGTCCGCAGCATGAAGCCACCTCTCGTCGTTCAAGCGCGCTCATGGAGCGCTGGATCCTGAAGATGCTTATCTATCAACCGCTAGAGGGCTCGGACACCGACTCGCTGATGGACTCGGCGGCATCTAGTCGCCCTGCCAAGAACTCGGCCGCCGGCCGAGTGGTCGGGTCGCGATCCAAGATGATCTTTACCACGGCAGTCAGCGGAGCGCTCAAGAGCATTCCCACCAGACCGAAGATGAGGCCCCACAACCCCAACGACACGAGGATGGTGACTGGATGCAGATCCAGCCCCTGTCCCATCAACTTGGGCTCCAAGACGTTGCCCACGACCTGTTGGACTATGGCCAGTAGCGACATCAACACCAGCACCACGTAGGGGTCCAACGTCACGAGCGCGAACGGGATCGGGAGAATCGTGGCGATGATCGAACC
>JAAZYN010000297.1:0-3230 GCA_014239625.1 Myxococcales bacterium
CGTCGGACTGGGGTGTCAGCTCGGTGGTCGCATCGGGGCAACCGCCGAGACCCCCAACCAACGCCAGCACACAAACTACTCGAAGCCCTTTCCGCATCCTCAGCCCCCTGTACACTCTGTGTGTACAATCAAGAAATGGAGGGCGACGTTATGGCGAACCCGTGATTGAAGCAAGTGACAAAAATGGCGGGGCACCGGTCGAGAGCCAATCTAGAGCGGGCGTTGCTTCCCTCGCCGGCAGCACCTAGGGTGGTTTCGATGCGACCCAAGATAGCCCACCAACGTTCCCGCAGTGGCCTTCGGCCATGTCCCGGCTGCGACGACCACAATCAAGCGCAGCGGGCAGCCGCCCGCCGGTGTGTGGGCTGCTCCACAGCCCTCGGCGGGCGGGTCGAAGGCTCGCCGGTCCCGGTCCCGCGATACGGTATCCCCCCGACAAAGGGCGGTGGTCAGTGAGCTCGAGTCCCGACACCGGCGCTATCCCGTCTGCCCCGATTGGGGCGCAAGTGGATGAAGACCCCTCCAAGCTCGTTCGCTCGACAGCCCACGGAGACTGGGAAAACCCCACGCCACTCTATTGCGTGTGGGAGATCACTCTGGCCTGCGACCTGGGCTGCCGCCACTGCGGCTCCCGAGCGGGCGACGCCAGACCCGGTGAACTCACTACCGAGCAGTGCCTGGACGTCGTTCATCAGCTGGCGGATTTCGGGTGCCGCGAGGTCACGCTGATTGGCGGTGAGGCCTATCTGCGCGACGATTGGCACATCATCGCTACGGAGATCACCCGCTCCGGCATGTCGGTCGGGATGACCACCGGCGCTCGAAACCTAGACGACAGGCGCCTGGGTCAAGCCGTCGATGCGGGGCTGCGGACGATCTCGATCTCGATCGACGGCCTGGAAAAGACCCACGACGCCCAGCGCGGCTCGAAGGGGTCCTGGAAGGCCGCCGTCGACGCCGCTCGGCGGGTCGCCAAGACGCCGATCCGGCTGGCCACCAACACCCAGATCAATCGCTTGTCCATGCCCGAGCTGCCCGCGCTCGCCGACCTGCTCGCAGACATCGGCTCCAAGGCGTGGCAGATCCAGCTCACGGTGCCGATGGGTCGAGCAGCGGACCGGCCCGAGCTGCTGCTGCAGCCCTTCGAGCTGCTCGAGCTGTTCCCGCTGCTGGTGTGGATCAAACAGAAGAAGCTCGCCCCCAATGGGATTCGACTGTTCCCGGGCAACAACATCGGGTACTTCGGTCCCTACGAGGCGTTGCTTCGCTATGGTGGCGAAAAAGGTGCCCACTGGGCCAGCTGCGCTGCGGGCAAGTGGAGCATTGGGCTCGAGGCGGACGGGAAGATAAAGGGCTGCCCGTCGCTGCCCAGCGATCAATATACCGGCGGCTACATCCAAGAGATGAAGATCATCGACGCGGTGCGCAACACCGAGCCCATCAACTTCATGAAGCAGCGAACCCGGGACGACCTCTGGGGCGCCTGCAAGACCTGCTACTACGGCGACGTCTGCCTGGCTGGATGCACCTGGACGAGTCACGTGTTCTTGGGGCGACCCGGCAACAACCCCTACTGCATCCACCGTCAGATGGAGTACGAAAAGCAGGGGCTGCGGGAACGGTTCCGCAAGCTCGGCCCGGCTCCCGGGTTACCCTTTGATCACGGTCTGTACGAAGTGTTCACCGAGCCCATCCCAGACCTGGCCGAGGGGGACGCGCCTACGATCTCTGGGATCGACTTGACCGACATCATGAACCTGGCCAAGGACGCGCCGAGCGTTTGGGAGCGCGATGACATCATCGAGCGACTCAAGACGGCCTAGCGCGATGATCGCGCTGTTGGTGATCGGTTTGACTCCGCCTGGTTGCGCGGTGACGCCCACCCAAGGGGACATCGCGAGCCCGCCCCCTCCCGCCGCCATGACCATCCAACGCCTGGACTCGCTCGTCCGAGAGAGAGGCCAAAGCGTCAAGCGCGAAGGCGCGGTCTGGCAGTTCCGATACGAGGGAGTCGCGGTGGTCTGTATCGCCGACACCAAGTCGGACCGGATGCGGTTGGTGTCTCCCATCATCGCGCTCGAAAAGATGAGCGGACTGCAACTTCAGCGAACGATGCAGGCCAATTTCCACAGCGCGTTGGACGCCCGATATGCCGTCCGCGGCGGGATCCTTTACGCCGCCTACATCCACCCGCTGAGCCCGCTACAAGACGACCAGGTGCGGTCCGGCCTGTTTCAGGTCACCAACCTGGTGAAGAGCTTCGGGACCACGTACCAAAGCCGTGGCCTCTACTTTGGGCGCCCCGAGGGGGCCGCCAAGCACACGCCGCACGGCCCGTCCACCGACATCTGACATGCCAACACTTTCGTTCCACGATCTCCACGCGATGGACGCGACTGCGCTTCACCGCGTCATGCAAACGGGCCACCCGCTCGACCTCGAGGCGCTGTCGGACACCCGCTACCAGGGCGTCGACTTGAGCCTGCCCCGATGGGGGCACAGGCTGTTGTGGAAGACGTTCCGGAAGACCTTCCACCGAGACCGCACGCGCCAACAGCTGAGGGGCTGGAACGTGCGCGTGGAGCAACGTGGGGTGGGCGCGGTGAGCATCCCGCTGGTCGACGGGCGGGGGAGCCAGCGGACGTTCGGACACTACGTCGTCTCAGCGGCGGCCGGCAAGCCCTTCCCTAAGGGTTGGCGGGGCGCGCACTACCTGGATTACGGCGTCGCCGGGAATACGTTTTTGGATCTGGCGCGCTTTACCTACTCGCCGCTGGTGGCGGTCAACGAGGGAGACATGAGCCTGTTGCTGGGCTGGGAGGTCGTCCGCTTCGCTGCAGCCACCGTGCCCGTGCCCTTGTACTGGGCGCTGCGGTACGAGGGACAGCTCCGAGCCGATGACGTGGTCAAGGTACCCAATCCGTGACGCCCTCGAGCGGCATCAAGGCGACGTAGCGCTGACAAGCGCGGCGACGACCACAGACCGGCGACGTCGGGTTCGACATCCGTGGAGCCGGCGGGAGAGACAGGAAACATCCCGGCTAACCCGGATTTCTCACCAGAGTTCGAGCGAAACCGAGGAGGGGTAGGTGATACGAGCGTGGCGCGGACCGGAGCCGACCGAGTCGTACTGGCCGTACGTCGCAGGTCGGCGGAAGCGAGCACGCGCTCGTAGCGCCTGCCCATCCGAAGGTTGCAGCCGAAGTCTGGTGAGAAATGCGGGTTAGTTG
>JAAZYN010000297.1:3235-5524 GCA_014239625.1 Myxococcales bacterium
TCGTAGCGCCTGCCCATCCGAAGGTTGCAGCCGAAGTCTGGTGAGAAATGCGGGTTGACCCTCATTTGTCGACCGGTTCCGGCTCATCGATGGGAGATGGGGCGCTCTCACGGCGTGCTCGCTCCAGCCCAGGAGCAGCAGACTTCGCACAGCAACCTCGGCCTGCAGTCCGCGCCACCGCGAAATCACTCGCACCTCCCGGCGCGTAGCTTGAGCTCTGGCGCGACGCGCGGGCTAACGGTAGGGCTGCTCACCAGGCTTCAGATACACCTGGGCCGTGTCAAAGCTGCGCATCCGCTGCCACAGAACATAGAGCGGCTCGCAGAGCGGAACGATCATGACGTCACCTTCTAACGAGACCCTCTGGTTGAGGCCCTCCACGAGCTTCTGGCGCGCGCGACCGATGAAAAACGCCTTACCATCGAGGTCGTCGCGCACCATCAGCACGTAGGCCGGCCTGGCAGACGGCTGAGACAGCGTCTTGCGGACCAACCAGGCCTCGGCGACATCTTGCTGGCGCTGGAGAGCGTCGCGCAGAGCGACCAGTTCATGCTCCTCCAAGCGGTGAGGCTGTATCGCGATGGTGTCGTTGACGATGAAGCGCTCAACCTGGGCCGAGACCAGAGATTCTTCGGGTTCCTCAGCGCGCAGGGCGTCTTCAGCCTCATCGAGACGCCCTTGTGCGGCGTGGAACGCGCCGACCTCCTGCTGCAGGCGGGTCGTCAACTCGGGCTTGAGCTGCGCCGCACGCTGCAACACCTCCAACCCGGACTCATCCCCCTGCCGCAGACGCAAACGACCCAAGCAGTGGAGCGTCTCAGCGTCTCGCTCACGTTCGACGTCGACGAGACCTTCGAGCTCGCGCAGCGCCGCAGCCGATCGGGCGGGCCGGTGACGTGCCAACAGCACGGCCCAGCGCTTACGTTCATCGTCGCTGACGCTGCCAAACCGAGCGTCATGCTCGATGATTCGAAGCTCCTCCAACTCGTTGGCGACCACGCTGTGACGATGAAGCCACCAGCCCGCGATCCGCGGACCGAGCTCATGGTCGACCCGCTCCGCCAACTCCTTGGCCATGGAGCCCAACAGCTCGGTGGCTGCGGAGACCTCCGAGACAGGGGGCAGAGTCACCGCCGCCATGTCCACCCCATAGGCCGCGAGGCGGTCCCGCAGAGCGGGGTGAGAATCCCGCCACCCCGTCGTCCGCGCGAGGGCGAGCGACAGGTACCGTTGGTCAGCCGAGGTCACCGGCTCGGCGGCCAGGCGACACTTGAGCTCAGTCAGCCCCGGCGAAGGCTCTGCGCTCTCGCCCAGCAGGGCCCCGAGCGCCTCGGTGTAAGCGTCGTGAAGCTTCAACCCGACGACCGCCAGGCGTACCTCGAGGCGTACGGACGTCTCGGTGTCCGTCTGGAGCATTCCCGCGTGGTCGGCGTCGAGCTCGAGCTCCCGCGCATAGACCAGGCTGCGGTCGACAAACCGCGGCAGGAACCAACGGAAGAAGGCTCGAAACATGAAGCCGCCGAACGCGTCGCCACGTGACATATTGGCAGCGACGCTCTGCCAGACGCTCTGCATCTGCGTCATACGGACCTGATCGGCGGCCTGACTGTCCGAGAGGTGAGCGCACTCATGCGCCAGGACGGCGTGGAACTCCTCGGTCGGCAGGGCGTGCATCAGCGGCAAGCCAACGATCAGGTAGTTCCGTCGTCTACCGAACAGACCTCGAGACGCTATGATGGCCACCGCGGCGTTGAAGTCCTCGGTGAGGTGGATCCGGTGAATGTCGCGCAGCCCGGACTCTCGGCGGGCTTGATCCACCTGCTCGAAGAGCTTTGGGACCTCGGAGCGTTTCACCGCGACCCCGCTCGGAGGCTTCGACCAGAGGCTCATGGAGCGAAACACGAAGAACGCCATCCCACCCGCTATCCACAGGAGGAACACCGCAGCGAGCCCTCCCCCGGCGGGGATGGACCACAGGGAGATACCGACGAGGAGCATCAGGAGGATCAAGACGCCCTGCACATACAGGCGGCCGAGCCGCATCAGTCGGCGCAGCTCCGCACGAAAGGCCTCGGGATCACTGCGCGCTTCTGCAGTCAGCGCGTTGATGCGCTCACCGCGACTCATGCTGTCGCGAGGGTTCATTCAATGGCCGTATCACGAATGGGGCGGTCCGCTCCATCGGATAACACATGCTCGTGCGCCGGAACGCCACGGGCGACGCCGCTGATCCGATCTAGCCCGGATAATTCATGGCCCTTCGGCTGCAACCGGTGGATCCGCAGCGCT
>JAAZYN010000298.1:0-5285 GCA_014239625.1 Myxococcales bacterium
TCAGCGCCTGCTGCTTGAGGATCGCGATGCTGTCCTGGGGCCGCTCGTGGTGCAACGCGATCAGCGCCAACAAGGTGTGGGCTCTAACGTTCTTCGGCGCCTTGTCGACGAGCGTTTGGAGTTTCTTGCTGGCCACGATGAACTTGCGGTCGCTCACGATGTCGATGAGCGCCTCCCCCATCGTGGCCTGGGGATCGCCTTTGACCTTGCCCAACACCTCCTTGAACAGCTGATCGCTGTCTTTGAAGTTGTATTTCTCGGCGAACAGGTGCCCCCAGAACACGCGGGCTTGGTGGAGGCCAGGATCCGCCTTGACGGCGTCACCAAAGATCTGGCTCGCGTTCTTGAAATACTGGGTGAGCTGGAGCCCCACCCCGAGCCACATCAGCTGCCGCGCGCCGGTCACCTTTCCGTCGTTCCAGTGGTCGGCCATGGCATCGAGAACTTCGACCGCTTGACGCTTTTGGCCGATGGCCAGCAGCACTCGTCCGAGCAACACGCGAGCCTCGAAATCCATCGGGCTGCGCGCCACCAGCGGCCGAAGCCGCTGGATGACCGCGCGGTAATCGGAGCGCATGAAGTCCAACCGCCCCAGCAGGACCTCTCGCTCGTCTCGGAGGGCCTTCGGCGCACGCTTCTTCAGCGCCGCCGCTGCCTCGTCCAGGCGCCACCCCATGAGGTCGGCCCGCGCCGACTCCAGCACCCGCCCCGGCCCGGAGCCCTTGGGGGCCGCCTGGGACGTCGCCGCCGGACCGACCAGCGTCAAGGCCAGCGCCAGCGACGCGACGCGACGCAGCGTCAGAGCCCGGCTACGATCTTCCAGGCCCCGCTTTCCAGGGCGAAGTCCAGGCGGTTGTAGTTGTTTTGAACGTCGTGGCCGGCTCTGCCGCCCTCGACGAATTTGTACGTCGTGAAGTACTCGTAGGTGGCCCAAGCGCGCTCTCCGTCGACCTCGATACGACTCAGCAGGATGCGATACTGCACCGCTTTGATGTTCTGCTGAAGCTCCGGGAGCACGACGGTCTTCAGACGCTCGTAGCCGTAATCATCGTCGCGCGTGTCGGTGGTCCCGTTGTTTTCGTAGTAGTTACGACTCACGAGCTCCAGGATCTTTCCTGGCTCGCGGGACTCTATGGCGCGCTTGTACTTCATCACCACTTCGTAGAGCGCCCGGGTCTCGGGTGTCTCGGAGATCTTGGTGCCGGGCAGATAATTGCCGGCGCATGCGCTCGCCGCGAGGGCAGCCGCGACGACGAAGATGACCGAAAGCTGATGAGGACGCGCAATCACGTGGAGAAACTCCTGATGACGACAGATAGAGCGGTGTAGCGCCGCGAACCCGGTATTGTCAAAGGAATCGAACAGGCGCCATAGCGGGTGAATTCCGTGCGCGCGTCGAGTATCGTGCAGCGGTATGCATCCCACGACTGTTTTTGGCCGCCTCGCTGCCACCCTGTTGCTCTTGATATCGGCACCCCAAGCGGGCTGTATCGACACCACCATTCCCGATCTCAGCGGAGAGCTCGGCACCGGGCCCACAGCGGGCCGGTACTGCAGCCCTGACGACATCACGGAATTTCGCCCCAAGAGCCTTCGGCTGGACATCATCGACGTCGGTCAAGGCGACGCGATCCTCGTGCGGACGCCGTACGACGAGATCGAAGAGCTCGAGAGCGTGCACGTGTTGATCGACACTGGCTCGGCGGGGACGATCGCTGGGCACTCTCCCGGTGGCCAGGTGGTCGTCGACTACCTCAACGACCATGGCCACGAGCTGGGTCGCCCGCTGGACGCGCTCATCATCACTCACGCCCATGAGGACCACTACGGCGGCATGCCGACCGTGATCGCCAACTTCCCGGTGTCGCGCTATGTGGATCCGGGCTTCGTGCCGAACACCAATGGCTTCGGCGGGGTCCGAAGCAGCGTCACCAGCGCCGTGTCCGCAGGTGGTGGCGCCATCGAGTCGCCTGCTACGAGCGCTCTGGGAGCCGCCCCCGTGCTGGTGGATCTGTTCGGCCCCATGGTGACTGCCCACCTGTTGTGGGCCAGTGAAGAGCCCCCGTCAGGCAACACCAGCAACCCCGCGGGCACCGATATCAACAACACGAGCGTCGTCATCTCGCTCTCTTATGGAGGACGGCGGGTGCTGCTCATGGGCGACGCCGAGGCGGAGGTCGAGGCGCTGCTGGTCCAAAAGGCCAACGCCGGGGAGCTGGCGCTCGTGGCGGACGTCTTGAAGGTAGGGCACCACGGATCGGACACGGCGTCGTCCGAGGAGTTCATCGACGCGGTGTTCAAGGAGGGCTTCGTGGACGTCAACACTTACGCGGCCATCAGCAGCGGCGTCCGAAACTTCAGCGGCACCCAGCTGCCCACGGCCGAGACCGTCGAGCGGCTCAACGAACGGCTCGACCAGTTCCATCTGCTGTCCACCGAGCACCTGGACCGTGGCAAAAAGAGCAGCGGCGAGGAGCATGGCGATGATCACATCGTCATCACCATCGACGAGGACGGCACCGTGACCGCCTGCTATGGTAGCTAGCTGCCTTCGTGCGAGGGCGCGGGGCTGGCGTGCGCGCATCGACGCCGGACGAACGCAGTCAAGGCGCAAGCAAGCGCGCAAGCACTCGTGTCGGAAGTGTTCAGCCAGCTCGCCGGCGCCCTGTGCCGAGCGCCCCGCCGCCGCGCACGGGGCGCTCTCGGCCCGGCTCTGGGTTGCTCCTCCTCGAGCTGGCGCTGCCAGCCCGTTGCGGTCGCGCCTTGAAGCGACCCGAGACGCTCCCGAATGACGCCACACGCCCTCCCACGCAGGACACGAGCCAGGGCCCTCCCTGGTTGGGGTGCGATCCCTGGCGCGGCGGCGCTTACCCGCGTGACCTCCCGTCGGCTGGCGTGACGTATGCCGAATAGGCCCGCCCGAGGCCTCCCGGACAAGGCGCTGGTCACCGGAGCCAGTGGTTTCATCGGCAGCCATGTCGCGCGCCAGCTGGTGGAAGCGGGCGTTGATCTGCGATGCCTCGTGCTCCCGAACGACCGCGCGCTGTACTTGCAGGGTGTAGACTACGAACGTGTAGACGGCGACCTCAGCGACCCCGACGCGCTGCGCGACGCGATGCGGGGCTGCGAGGTCGTGTTTCACCTGGCTGCGATCTATGCCCTCTGGTTGCCGCGCCGCGAGGAGATGTTCGAGGTCAACGTCGAAGGCACCGTCAACGTCATGAGAGCCGCTCGCGCCGCGGGGGTGAGGCGGGTTGTCCACACGAGCTCGACGGCGGCCGTCGGCCACCGGGCCGGGCGCGACCTGAGTGACGAGGCGACCCAGTTCAACGATTGGTCGGTGGCCAATGACTATATCCTGAGCAAGTACATGAGCGAGCTCGAGGCGCTGAGTCACCATCGGGATGGCCTCGAGGTGGTGGCGGTCAACCCTGGGTTTCCTCTGGGCTCCAACGATCGAAGCCCAACGCCGACGGGCAAGCTGGTGGCGGACCTCCTGACAGGGCGGCTCCCTTTTATCATCGAGGGCGGGCTCAACGCCGTCGCCGTCAAAGACGTGGCAGCCGGTCATCTGCTAGCCGCTACCCACGCCACGCCCGGCCAGCGTTACATCCTTGGCGGACACAACATCACGTTCCGGCAACTCGCCGAAGCGATCGCCGCGGTGACGGGCGGAAAGCCGCCGCGCCTGGCGCTCCCCACCTCGATGGTGAAGGCGTGGGGCTGGGTGAACGAAAAGTGGGCCGCTGGAGTCTCCAAGGCCGAGCCCAGCGCCACCCACAAGGCGGCGTCCTACATGGCGGGCCGCTACGTCTGGTTCTCCAACGCCAAGGCTCGGCGCGATCTGGGATGGAGCGTCTCACCGTTGAGCGAGGCGGTCCGGGCCAGCGTCGAGTGGTTCAGGCATTTTCCGGTGTAGCGGCGGCCGCTGGGGATAGCCCGTGGCCTCTTTGGGGCACCGGGTGCAGTGACATCCGGAGCGTCCGCGTGGCGGTCAGACGAACCGAATTCTGGCGGTGTCGCCTCCTGTTGGGTATATCTGGCCTCATGCGACGTTCGCGCCCATCACAACCGTATCATCGCGCCGGGACGCTGATCCTGGGATGTGTGGTCGCGGCGCTGTGCATGGGCCCCCCACAGTCGGCCGAAGCCAAGCGGTACAAGCGCCAACGATTCAAGGGCGCCCGCGACATCGCGGTGATCAAGATCGACACGGCGTACAGCCAAAAGGACGCGCGTTGGGCCCGAGACCGCGTAGGCGGGTCCAACGAGACGTTGCGCAAGGTCGGCTGCGTGGTGACCAGCGTGGCCACGCTCTTTCGGCACATGGGGTTCGCGACCACGCCCAAGAAGCTCAACAACTATCTGCGGCAACACAAGGGGTACAACCGTCGTGGGTGGTTGCACTGGCTGAAGGCTCAGAAGATGACGGGCGACCGGGTGAAGCTGACCTACAACGGGGTCTTCAACGAACGGCGCTTGGACCGGATGCTGGCCAGAGGTGTCCCGGTCATCGTGAAGACCAGGAGCGTGCGGAACTCCATCCACTGGATGCTCGTGGTCGGTAAGCGCAAGCACCAGTACCTGGTTCACGACCCGCTGCATCGCCACGGCAGAGCGGTGACGTTCAGGCGAGTAGCCAAACGCATCTACCAGATGCGCATCTACGAGCCGGCCCCGAAGACGGCCCAGCGTTGACTCACAGGCAGCTCAACGTGGTCTGCCACACGAACGCTTCCCAGGGCGACGCGTTTTCGACGACGATCCAGTACTCCAGCGCCGGGTCGGCCTCCCAGGCGATCGACATCTGCCCGTCGAAGCCCGCGGCGGTCTCCTGTTGGCACGCCGTGGACGCACATTCGCCTGCGATGAGCAGGGCCCTGGCCCCCGCACCCAGCTCGCTGGTTCCCTCCCACGCCACCGGCCCACTGAGCCCTGACCCCAAGCTGAACACCAGCTCCCCGCCAGGCAGCTCCACGTCGCTGCAGCTGTACGCGTCGATGTGGCTCGAGCCGCCGAGCAGAACATCTGTCGGCGGCTCATTGCACGCCAGGACATGCTGCTGGGGGCCGCACGCCTGAGCGGGACAGGCCGTGTCACCGGCACACTCGGCGTCCGCACAGTCCTCGTATCCGTCGCCATCGTTGTCGAGTCCGTCGGAGCAGTCCTCGGTGAACCCGCACTCCGACATGTTGGCCTTACACCAGACCTCAGCGCAGTCCGTGACGCCATCCCCATCGTTGTCCACGGCCTCCGGCTCGGTGCCTGTATCCGGATCAGGAACA
>JAAZYN010000298.1:5295-5522 GCA_014239625.1 Myxococcales bacterium
TCGACGCAGTTGGTCTCGAAGGGCTGGCATGGCGGCCCGGCGTCGACGCACTCGGAGTCGGCGCAGTCGATCGCCCCGTCACCGTCGTTGTCGAGCCCGTCAGAGCAGTCCTCGGGACCAAAACAGGTCATGCTGACGTCAAAGACCCAGACGTCGCTCGGGACGGTGGCGTCGATGACCACGAAATAGGTCGTGCCCGCCTCGACCTCCGCCTCGAGCGGGGTGAA
>JAAZYN010000299.1 GCA_014239625.1 Myxococcales bacterium
TAACGGCGCGGCCATGCCCCCCGGGCCACGAAAGCGCGCGTCGCGCCGCGTCGCCGCTGGCCTGGGTGGGCAGAACGCGGTAACGATACGGCCATGAAACGGCAGAGCATGCTCGCGCGCCTCCAGACGCGCCCCCGCTGGGACATCATCATCATCGGCGGTGGCGCCAGCGGCTTGGGCTGCGCGGTGGACGCGGCGAGCCGGGGCCTCAGCACGCTCCTGCTGGAGCAAGCCGACTTCGCCCAGGGGACGTCGAGCCGCAGCACCAAGCTCGTCCACGGCGGGGTCCGCTACCTCAAGCAGGGCAACGTAGGGCTGGTGCGCGAGGCGCTCCGAGAGCGCGGCCGGATGTACCGGAACGCGCCGCACCTGGTCCGGGACCTGCAGTTCGTGGTCCCTCGCTACAGCTGGTGGGAGGGGCCCTTCTACGGCATCGGGCTCAAGCTCTACGACATGCTCGCGGGCAAGCTCAACTTTGGTAAATCCCGCACATTGGACCCCCAAGAGACGCTGGCCCTCATCCCCAACCTGGAGGACGACGAGCTGCTCGGCGGGGTCATGTACCACGACGGTCAGTTCGATGATTCGCGGATGGCCCTCGCCTTGGCCTTCACCGCCGCAGACCACGGCGGCTGCGTCCTCAACCACGCCAAGGTCACCGGCCTGGTGAAGAGCAGCGCTGGGCTGCTGCAGGGGGTGCGCTTCGTCGACGCTCTGACGGGCGACACACACGAAGCTCTCGGCAGCGCTGTCATCAACGCCACCGGCATCTTCACCGACACCTTGCGGCAGCTCGACGACGGCGACGCGCCCCCCATCTGCAGGCCCAGCCAAGGCGTCCACATCGTGCTACCCCAGCGGTTCTTGCAGGGCGACACGGCGATCATGGTGCCACACACTGACGATGGCCGAATCCTGTTCGCGATCCCGTGGCATGGTCACGCCCTGGTCGGGACCACCGACACCCCCATGGAGTCGGCCCAGCTCGAGCCGGTGCCGACCCGCGCCGAGGTGGGCTTCATCCTGAGGAACGCGAACCGCTACCTGGAGGACGACCCCACCGAGAGCGACATCCTGAGCACCTTCGCGGGGATGCGGCCGCTGGTGAGCAAGGGCGGCGACACCGAGACCAAGTCGATCTCACGCAAGCACGAGGTGTTGGTCAGCCCGTCTGGCCTGATCACCCTTGCCGGGGGCAAGTGGACGACCTACCGACAGATGGCGGAAGACGCCATCGACGAGGCCGTCGCCATCGGGGAGCTGCCCGACAACGCCTGCGTGACCACCGGGCTTCATCTTCATGGATGGATCGCGCGCGACGACCCGGACATGCCGTCGGCAGATCACATGCACTACTACGGCTCCGACGCGCGGCGCATCGAGGACCTGATCCGCTCCGCCCCGGAGCTGGGCGCCCAGATCCACCCGGCGCTGCCATACACCGCGGCGCAGGTCGTCTGGGCGGTGCGCGAGGAGCTGGCGTGCACCGTCGAGGACGTGCTGTCGCGGCGGCTGCGGGCGCTGCTACTGCACGCCCGAGCCTCGGTCGAGGCGGCCCCGGCGGTGGCGTCGGTGATGGCCGCCGAGCTGGAGCACGACGCGGCCTGGGAGGCCGACCAGGTGGCGCGTTACGCGGCGCTGGCGACGACCTATCTCCCCGCGGGCCTGCCTGGCTGAGCAGGACCCCGCGGGACGCCGCAGCTCATTGCGCCGGCCAGATTGGTGGGACGTGACCTTCTGGGCGATTTCGCCGCTGGCGGCGTCGCTCGACCGCGACGTAACGCTGCTACGACGTCGGTCTCGCGCCTTGCCAGCAACGAAATCACCCGGCGAATCTCGCGTTCAACCAAACCGACCGGCTCCATCAGAGCCTGAACCCGCACCCCACAGGGGGCTCGGCGCCAGGCGCGATCAAGCCCCCGGGGCTCCCATCCTGGCTCCACCAGCGCATGCTCAGGTGGATGTGGTGGTGATGAAATGGCCAACCGTCGCCATATGCCAAGCTGTTGATGGCGGCGGCGGCCTCGGCCTGAGTGTAGAGGCCGGCGGCTGCCTGGGCGTTGATCTCGGCGATAATGAGGGGGGCCAACAGGGTGTCGCAGCCGATCACGCGGAGCCGCGGGTGGCGGGCGAGCATCGTGATGAAATAGGCGGTCCGGGGCACGTCCATGATGTGATTGGTCGTCGATGTGCAAAAATACTGATTATTATCGGTGTTGTTGGGTCCGCAGACGCTCTCGGCGCTGCTGTCACCGTCGGTCTGGTAGTAGGCGATGTCGATGTTGCCACCCTGGTCGTGTGTGCTCGCCGGGTGACGGGGATCACCCACATCGAAGCCAGGGGTCACGCCGTCTTTGTCGCACATGTCGATCAGACCTAGCGGCCCGGTGCCCGGGAACTGTTGTTGGACCTCGTGCACCGCGTAGCGCACGAGCATGATGGTCTCCCGTCGTAGCCAGCGATAGCCTCCCTGGCTGTCGAACTGATAGCCCGCGGGCACGTAAGGGTCGTCGGCGCGGGGGAATGGAAACTGGTGCAGCGCCCCCTTGGCGGTGCCGTTGTAGCCACGACATTCGTCGAACCCGTAGAAGTCGGTGCACAACAAGCCGTCGGTCCACTCCGTGGTCTGGACGGTCAGCGCGTATGTGTTCGTCGCTCCGTTGTGGCCACGCACCCTGAAGAACCCATCGACCGGGCCGGTGGCGTCGTAGATAGACAGGAACTCATAGCCGGTCTCGTTCCCGCGCCACGAGTCCGGGTACGTCTCCATATGAGTCCTGGAGCCCAGGAGGTCCCCGTTCTCGTCATAAGCCACCAGGTCGAGGTCACCGTTGACGTGGGCAAAGGTGGCCCCCACGGTGCCGATATGGCCCGCGGGGATGGTCACCTTGAACCAGTCCTCGTCGCCCGCGCACAGGTCGACGTCGCTGGCGGTGGACGGGACGTTCAGCGTGGCCGGAGTGGCGATGGTCTCGTTGGGCTCGTAGGTGGTGTCGCCGCAGGACAAGGGGGTGTTGGTCCACAGCGCCTGGCACATCCCGAGGTCCGGGTTGCACCCATACCCGCTGGGGCAGTCGCCGTCGGCGCCGCATCCAGGCCAACAGGTCTGACTCGTCGAGCTGCACACGTAGCCTTCATCCTGCGGGCAGGGAGCGCTGGAGCAGTCCGCCATGCACGCCATGGTGCCGCTGGAGGTCACCGAGATGCACTTGGACCCGGCGGGGCAGCTGCCGACCGAGCAGTTCCAGAGCATGCAGTAGCCGCCGACGAAGCCGCTGCCGCCGGTCTCGCTGTTCTCGAAATAGCAGGTGGCGCCGGCGCCGTAGTCGGCGCAGTCGTCGCTGTAGTCGCAGGGCCCTCCGATGGGGCTCGGTCCGCCGGGCTGCGGCGCGGACTCGCCGGGCCAGCAGGTGTCGTCGCCGTCGCAGACGTAGCCTTCAGACTCCCGGCACTCGCTGTCGGCGCCGCAGGTCGCGATGCAGTAGTTCGTCCCGCTGGTGAACTCGAAGCAGGCCGAACCGGCGGGGCAGCCTCCCGTGGTGCACCCCTGGATAGCGCAATAGCCGCCGGGCATATCGAGGCACACGGCCTCCGACCCGCCGACGCACTCGGCGCTCGAGGCGCATGCGGCGCCGACGTCTGCGCCACCGGGGGGAGTCACCGCGTCGGGCTGGGGCGTGTTGGCGTCGGGCTGCGGCCCCCCATCCGGGGTAGCGATCGCGCCGTCGGGCTGGGGCGCTGACGCGTCCGGTGTCGACGTCGTGCCGTCCGGCGGTGTCATCGAATCCGGCGCGGGGCCTGCGGCGTCGGTCTGGCCTGACGCGTCGCTCGGGCCGGCACCGGCGTCCACATCACCGCCGGGACTAGAGGGGTTCGTCTCCGGCTCGCTGCAGGCCGACGGCGACAACAACGCGAGATAGACCACGACCGAGATCAGCTTTGCTGCGGTACCCATGAAGCCTCCTGTATGAAGGCGGCGGACTATAGGGACCGCCCGCCAACGCGCGCAATGACATTCGGCAGCGCTGCCCAGCCCGCGCCCCTTGCGACGCCGTCTAACCCAGCGCCGGGTGAAGCAGGCCCGGTGGTTTCGGCGCGAGCGCGTTGGCTCAGCGCGAGGGGACTCCGACCCGAGACTGGCGTCGGTCCACCCGAGCAGGAGCCGTCCAGCTCGGGGCTCAAGGAGCCCAGGAATAGGCGTTGGAACTTTCCGCGCGGGACACTAATCTGGGCGTCATGATGAAGAGAGTCTTGCTCCCGGCCAGCGCGCTGATGGTGTGCATGATGGGCGTGTCGCCCGGAGCCGCGGCCGCGGAGCCTGGGCAGGGGGGGGCGTCACGCCGGTCCTACACCTACTCCCTGAAGACGCCGCAGGACTTCAACGATTACTCCAAAGAGGTAGCGGGCGAGCGCTTCACCAAGTTCGTGCTCGACGTTCGGAGCAAACGCATCTACTTCTTCGACGTAAAGATCTACCCGGTCCACAAGCTCTTTGTGTTCTCCAAGATCTACCGGGAGAAGCTGACCCGGGAGCGGCGCCGCGAGTTCAACAAGAACTACGGCAAGGACAAGCCCGAGTTCGTCCTAGGCTACATCGTCCATCACATCGTGCCCGATCTGTGGACGATGTCCCTGTGGGAGGGTGACAAGGCCACTCCCGCGCACATCGTGATGGCCTTCAAGCGCCTCAAGAGGACCTTCGGCAACTTCAAGAAGCTGAAGTTCCGGCCGGACTCGACGGCCCAGGAGCGGATGGCGCGCAAGCTGCCCAAACACGTACCGGTCATTACCAACGACAAGGTCTACAAGGCCTCCCCGTACACCGCGTTCAATCCCGGTCGCGCCATCGGCCGCCTGCGCGTCATCGCCGCGGGCAAATCCTTCGATGACCTGAGCTTCTCCCGCGACGAGATCGTGATCTTGCCCGACGTGCTCAGTGACATCACGCCGGTCGGCGGGATCATCTCGGAGAAGTTCTCCACGCCCCTGGCCCACGTCAACCTGCGAGCCAAGGCCTGGAACATTCCCAACGTAGGCTTGGTCGGCGCGGGCCTGCGGTACAGAGCGCTGGCCGGGGCGATGGTGCTGTTTGAAGCGACCCACAGAGACCACACCTTGCGCGCGGCCACTCCGGCGGAGGTGGAGGCCTGGAAGAGTCAGCGAAAGCCCGACAAGAAAGTGATGATCCCGCGAGCCGACCTGACGGTTCGGGCGCTGCGCCGGCTCGAGGAGATCAGCCACTTCGACGCGCCGTCGTACGGCGCCAAGGCGGCCAACCTGGGGGTCGTCGCGTCGACCCGGCTCAAGGCCGTGAGCGTGCCCGCTGGGTTCGGGATCCCGGTGGCCTATTACGATGACCACATGAAACGTCACCGGCTTGGCCTGGCCGCGCGGCGGCTGATTCGAGGTCGCGTACTTTCCAACCAGGGCACTAGGAGCAGAGGTCATGGCGTTCCGATTGGCGCTCCGCAACCTGGCGCGTAACCGCTGGCGCACCGCGCTGACCCTGGGC
>JAAZYN010000029.1 GCA_014239625.1 Myxococcales bacterium
GTGACGGATCTGCGCAGCTATCGCGCCGATCATCCTGTCGCCGAAGATGCCCTGCCGGGCACCGTGGCCGTCGACCAGGCGGAGCTGATCGAGCTTCTGGGCCTGATCCCTTCGGACGCTCGACCATATGTCGACATCGACGCCTACGACAACGGGAGCCTCGTCGCACCTCTGCAGGGCGCAGCAGGGACCGTCGGGTTCGACGCGGACCGCATCACCGGGCTGATGAGCGTCGACTGGATCAACGCCGTCATCGAGCAACTCAACGCGGCCAATGCTGGGCTTACGCCCATCGACGACACCGACCCGTCGCTCGAGTTCGGCTACGCGTTTGTCGACATCAACAAGACGTCCCCCTATTCATCGCTCGGCTCGCGAAACCTGCTGGCGCGAGGGCCTTACGAGGCATACTGCGCCAAGCGCTTCGCCGAGACAAACGGGGACAGCGAGATCGTGATGGGCGCCACGCAGTGGCAGTGGTTCCTCGACACCCTGAACACCTCCACCAAGTCGTTCAAGGTGTGGGCCAACGAGTATTGCCTCAACCACCTCGCGGTTGACCTTTCCGCGCTGGACACGCTGCCCGACGCGTTCCGCAAGGCGTTCTACGTCATCTGTGACGATTGGACCGCCTTTCCGAACAAGAAAGCAGAGGTCCTGGCGGCGGCAGCGGCGGCGGGTGACGTCGTCGCGATCACAGGCGACGTCCACGCTTTTTTCGCCGCGACGCCGTTCGTCGCCGGCGACACCGAGCAGCGCATCGTCGAGTTTGTGACCTCGTCGATCTCGTCGGCGACCATCCAAGAGGAGTTCATCCGAGTGGCCAGCTCCGATCCGAACCTCGCGGCGGCCGGCGCTCCAGCGTTGGCGTTGGCCATCGGCGCCTTGGTCCAGGATCCGGTGACCAAACCCAGCCCGCAGCTGGCCTTTCACGACGTGACGTCCCAGGGTTTCGCGACCATGACGGTGGACGGGGCCCAGATACGGACGACCTTTCACCGGATCTCCGAAGACCACAATTACACCGATCTGTCCGATGACGGGGACTTCGACGCCAAGTGGGCCACGGCTGACTTCCGAGTCGACAAGGGAGCCCCCGACCTCTACCACGACAAGGATGGCACCTGGCAGAAGTGGGACGCCGACCAGGCTACGTGGGTGGACGGGTAAACCGCCATCTTGGATGACGCACAGGCGCAGCTCATCGATCAGGCGCAGACCGACATCGATCGTGGCCACTTCGAAAGCGCGCAGCAGCAGTTAGAGGGGCTCGCCGCCGACTCACAGACCCGGGGCGACGACGCCTGCGCGGCCCAGGCGCGATGGCTCCTGGCGTCCTGCTACCGAGCCCAGGGGCGGCCCCAAGATGCCGCCAGAGCATACGCGCTGGTGGCCGAACACCACGACCGGGAGCTTATCGACGGGAGCCTGCCGCCCACGCGCGCCGAGCGACTGGTCGGAGAGCTGCGCACGGTGGGGGCGTTCCTCATCGAGATAGGCCACACCGACGACGCGGAGACGGTCCTGTACTCGGCTCTGTCAGCGTCCCAGCAGCACTTGACACAGGGCAACCTGGAGACAGGCCGCGTGCTCCTCGAGCTCGGTCGCGTCTGTGCAGCAGGCGCGGAGATAGCCGACGCCGAAGAGCATTACCGACGCAGCGTAGAGGCATTCCGGGCAGCCTCCAGCAGTGTGCCGGCAGTGATCTTCGAAGGTCTCGGCTGGGCGCTCTATCGGCTGGGTGACGTGTTGGCAGCCCAAAACCGTCTACCCGAGGCCGAGCCGCTGCTGTTGGAGTCATACGCTGCGATGCAGCAGCGCTATGGCCAGGGAGCGCCAGAGCTCGGCTACCCGCTGGTGTCCTTGGCTCGCCTCTACGTTGCGGGGGGGCAGCTGGAACAAGGCGAGACGTTCTTCAAGCGCTCGATCACGGCCGGCGCAGGGCGCCCCGACCAAGACGCGCTCGAGGTCGCCATTCGCATGTCCGAGCTGGCCGAACTCTACTGGAGCACGAGCCAGTATGAGCAGGCCGAAGCGCTGTTCGAGCGGGTCATCGACAGGATGATCGACACGGTCGGGAGCGATACCGGGATAGTCGCTAATATTCTTCAACGAATGGCGGATCTGAACTGGGACCTGGGACGCCTCGAGCCCGCCGTGACGGCATGTGAGCGGGCCCTGGAGATGCTCGACGACGTCGACTCGCTCGCGCCGCTCGACGACGTCGCGATCGCGACGGTGCTTCATCAGCTGGCGTCGATTCGCTTCGAGCAGGGGGCCATCGAGGCGGCACGCGGCTCGAGCCTGAGGGCCCTCGAGATCTTCCAGGAACATCTTCCGGAGAGCGCCGAGCGGGCATCGACGCTCAATCTGCTCGGTCAGATCGAGCGCACCTCGGGTAGCATCGAGACCGCCAAGCACCACCTCACCGACTCCATCGCGCTGATGGTGCGGGCGGCCGGCGAGGCGGACCCGCGCGTGATCACGTCGGTCAACAATTTGGCCGAGATGTGTCTGGAGGGCGGCATCGCCAACCACGCGGAGGTCATCTTGCGCTGGTCGGTGAACGTGTCCGCGCGCGCGCTTGGCATGAGACATCCCCAGGTCGAGCTCGCGGTGGAGTTTCTCGTCCAGGTGTTGACCGTGGACGGGCGGCCAGACGAGGCGGCGGAGTTGTTGGTGTGGGCCCGAGGCGGAGTGTAGAGTGCCGGTCGCGCCTCGGAAACCACCGCGAGGCTGAGGGAGGGCAAGCTCGATGGGCATCGTTGTGGGAGCGACCGGGATCCTGTGTGTGCTGGGCGGTTACGCGCTCACGCTCAGCATGTTGGCCAAGCGGAGCGGATGGTCGACGCTGGCACGGCAGTATGCCGCTCCAGGGCTCACCGACGGGAAACGCTGGGACCGCGTGACGGTCTCTGCGGGCAGCCTGGTGTTCCGGTCCCGTGGCATGGTCTCGGCCAACAGCGAAGGGGTCCGCCTGGCGCTGCTGCCGTATCTGAGGCCGTTCCACCCTCCGCTCTTTTTTCCGTGGCGGGACCTCCATCGCCGCTCGGGTCACACCAATCAAGTCTTGTTCGACGTCGGAGCGCCCGCGATCGGCATGATCGGCCTCCCGCTCGAAGTGGTCGAGCGCACACAACAGCGTTGACCTGCTGACACGCTCCGAGGGCTGCCAGGCCCCAGATGACCGTCCGGCGGCTTGGCACAGCCATTGCTTTGGGTGTCAGCATGCGCACTCCTCGGTACGTCACCGCTCGCTCCTCCGGACTGAAGCTCTGCTATACACGCGCGGGCCGCGATCAACCGGCGGGAGGCGGGCCACCCCTGCTCTTGGTGCATGGGTTTATGTCGAGCCGCCGAGCGTTCGATGGATTGATCCAGCTGCTGTCGCGACATCGGCGGGTGTACGCTCTGGACCTGCCCGGCTACGGTGACTCCGCGCGACCCGAGTCCCTACAGGGCGCCTACGATCGCGGCTTCTTCGCGCAAGCGGTCATCGACTTCGCCGACGCCATAGGTGTTGGCGAGTTCATTATCATCGGCCACAGCATGGGGGGCGGAGTCTCCCAGGAGGTGGCCCGGCGGGTACCTCAGCGCGTCCAACAGCTGGTCCTCATCAACAGCGTCGGCGTCGAGGTGCCATGGCTCGCGAAGCTGGCTGCGATTCCGGTCCTGGGGGCGATGGTCTTCGCCTTGTTCTTTACCGTCATGCGCCTCATCGCCTGGGTTGGCATGGATCGCCCCATCGCCTGCGCGCGCTCGGTAGCCCACGCCACCCTTAAGCGCACCCTGGCCCGGTTGGCGTCGGCTCGCGCCTCGCTGTCGAGGCTGCGGGTCCCCACAACGCTGCTGTGGGGAGGTCGCGACACCCTACTGAAAACGACCGAAGCCCGCCGGCTGCGCGATCTGATCCCCGGTGCAACCCTGACGGTCCTCCCGAGGCTAGGACACTTCCCCGCCTCGGACGACCCGACTCGGGTCTGTCGGGGAATTTTAGACACGCTGCGGCGATAGCAGGTGCGTGCTCGGAACAATCCGAGTTGAATACTCACTGAGGGTGCACGTCTCAGCCCGCGTCCTCACGAGACACCGGAGAGCCATGAAGTTCGTGACAGCCTTTTCGTTGGCCCTTGCCATCGTCGCCGGACCGTCCGCCAACGCAGGGGCCCCGTCTCCGACCGAGCGCTACACCACCCTGCTGAAGGCTGTGCCGGTGACCGCGTCCTTTGTTCTCGCCATCGACCACCAGGCGATTCGGAGTCACACGCATCACGAGCGCCTGTTCAAGTTCCTGAACAGCCAGGGTTACGCCCGCCAGTTCGCTGCGCTGAGCCGGGCGGGTTGGAACATACGCGACAAGCTCGAGCACACCGTCAGCTATCGAATCGGTCGCGCGCAGGCCGTCGTCGTCTTCCGCCACAAGGGCGATACGTCGCGCTTGAGGAGCCACGGGGAGGAGGCCCTCGGAGACCGCTTCAAGGCCGGGAAGGCTTGGTTTTTACTGACGCCAGACCTCGCCGTTGGCGCCCCTGGAGAGGGGCTCGTCATGATCGGTCCGCTGGCCTCCATAAAGGCAGGTCTCGCGGCCTTGAGCGGGGGGAAGACCATCGTCCGTCGGCCTCGCTTCCCGGCGCTGCGTAAAGAGGCCTCCGCCGGGGGCGCGGTGGTGTGGTCGGTGACCTATGTCCCCCCTGAGGCGCGAAAGAGGCTGCGGGACCGGGGCGCGGCCGACATGGCCCACATCCAGACGAGCACGCTGCGAATCACCGGCTCGAGCGCGCTGCGACTCCGTATCATCGGGCACACCGCCGACAGCAAAGGCGCCGACGCAGTCGCCAGAGCGCTCAACGGCAAGATCCAGCGTAAGATCCACAACAATCGGCTCATCAACGCGCTCGTCGGGCATCTGGTCCGGCAGCTCACGATCACCCCCCAGCGCAAGCGCGTCGTCGGCGCGATGACGCTCACCTCTGAGCAGGTGGCCGTGGTCGCGAAATACGGAGCGCGGGTCATCACGCTTCTGCGATAATCGGAGCCTATGCCACCCAGAACCATCCGCCTGCTCGTCGTCTCGTTGGCCCTCACGTCGGTCGCTCCGACAGGCTCGGCGCAAGTCCCGATCGATGATCCCGACGACCCCTTCAGTCAGCGACTTCGAGGTCGGCGCCACCTCCCCAAGGCCGTGCCCAAACGCCCGCGTGCCAGAGCGTGGCTCGGGGTCGGCCTCGGCCCGGAGATGATCAAAGACCCCCGCGGCGCCACCCGTCCAAGCAAGCGCGTGGCCATCCGTCAGGTGTTTCCGGGCTCCGGGGCGCAGGCCGCAGGCGTCAAGGTCGGTGACATCATCGTCGAGATCGATCGGGTAGCGATCAGGAGCGTGGACCACCTGGTCGGCCTCGTCCGAAAGCGCCGCATCGGTGACCGGCTGGTCATCGCGCTCGAGCGCGCCGGAGAGGGCCGCACCCTGACGGTCAAGCTGGGCGCGCGGCCGTCGCGCCAACAGGTGGTGCAGAACGCATGGCTCAACCAGCAGCTCCCGGAGACGATGTCGTTCACCGAACCGGTCGCGGGGCAGGTCCACACCCTCAAGGAGTTTCGGGGAGCTCCTCTGATCATCGAGTTCTGGGCCACGTACTGTGGGCCCTGCAAACGCGCCACGCCCTGGCTCAACGAGCTCACGCGCCGCTACCGCCGCACAGGGCTTCAGGTGATCAAGATCTCCAATCAAGACCCTGACACCGTGCGACGCCACCTGAAGAAGGTGGGTCACGGCGCCACGGACCGCCAGCTGGTGCTGGTAGATCCCAACGACATCCTGCGTAGCAAGCTCCACCTGACCGCGATGCCCACGTTCCTGTACGTCGACGCCCGAGGGTTCGTGCGAAACATCGGATTCGGAGCGCGCTCGGCGGCCGAGTTGGACAGAGCGCTGCAGTTGGCGTTAAACACGCCTCGACGCTCGCGTTCAAAAAAGGCGCCAACCCCTTAGAAGGTCTAGTCTCTTGAAGTTCCGCCTCGCCACCAGCCTCTTCGACGATGTCTCCCGGGCCCGAGAGCAAGAGTGGCGGGTGGCGCTCATGGATCTGAACGCCGACGCAGATGGTGAGGAGCCCACACTGACGCTCGCTCGCCGCGCCGATGGCGGGTCCGAGGTCACGATCTCCGGGACACCGGACAGCGATGGGGTGGCCGAGTTTTCGCGTGACGTCCTGCGGCGGCAGTTCCGAGACTACGAGCACGTCATCAAGCAGATTTCAGGCGCGGGGGCGTTTGGGGCACGGCAATACGAGACCCTCGATTACGCCAAGAAGCTCGTCCATGACGAGGCCGGTGAGGTCATCCAAGAGACCCTCGCGCCGTTCGTGTCGCTCGACCACAAGCAAGCCCGCCGGCTCTTCACCTTGGTGTTTCTAATCTCCTCGGAGTTGCCGGAAGTCATGGTGCGACGCCACCGCCGCGACGCCTGACGCGGCGGTGCGTCCACGACGTCCAGCCGCCACTGCCCCGTCCTGAGAATAGCCTGCGTCGAAACCGCCGCCGGTTGGCGCTGCTCCGGCCCTGCTCGAAGGCCTCCCGCCGCTACAGACCCGACCGCAGCGGCGCCACCCCGCGCCGGAGGCCAGCGGCGGAGCACGCGCCGCGCCCGGCTCGATGGCTCGCGCTCAACGCTTTCGTGCCAAGAGGAGACTCGTCGGTCGCGAGGCCATGTCACGCCGCCCACCCGTGGTCTCCATGATAGCAATGATCTCGGTCACCTTTCCCGGATCCAGCCGCACGATGAGCTGGTCGACCAGGTCGTACACGCGAGTCAACCCCAAGCCTGCGCCACCCATTTTAGGGTCGATCTGATCGGCGCCACCGCGCAACCCCTTCGAGATAAAACGCCGCACCGTCCGCATGCGAAGGGCGCCAAATGGGTCACGGACCATCACCGCCGCTTGACCACCGTCCGTCGCCGCTTGGAGTGAGGAGTGATGATGCGGGTCCAGCTCCACCGCGTGGCGCCGGTCCAGCGACGCGTAAAGAGGGCGACCTTCCAGATCTACCGGCGCGTCATACACCGCGTTGGTGATCATCTCCTCGGCCGCATCCACCAGTATCCCGGCGATGCGGCGCCGAACACCGCTGTCCTGGAGAAACTCCAGCAGCACCTCCAGCGCGTCATGCCGGGAAGCGCTACCGGTGATGGGAAACGACATCTGATCGCCGTCGCCCCCGATGATCCTCTCCCACCCAAACGTTGGACCTTCGGCTACCGAGCGCAGCGCCGTACGGAGCTCGAAGTCAGTGGAGACGCGATCGCGGGGCACGATCGCCATCGTGTCTGGAAAGCCGATGAGCAGCGCAAGCGCCTCGCGCTTGCGAGGCCCGGTGAGAAATACGATGGGAGTCCGAACGAGCCCTTCCTGGATGGCGCGGAGTCCGTCCAGGAGGCTGTCGCTGACCAAGTCTGGATCGATGACCGCCATGCGAACGGAAGCGCTGGAGAATTCGCTGGTCGAGGACGCCACTCCTGTACGCACCCCAAACTCTCCGAGAATATTAACGACTCGCTCCCGGTCAGCGTCCGCGACGAAGACCAGCGCGCTCGTGGGTCCTACAACCATTTTGCGCCTTACTCAGGTAACGTGGGGTAGATGGAAGCTCGACCGACCGTCGGCTTGGGGATATCGCCAGTGGCCTTCATTCGAATGGCCGGCGGACGCACCTTCAAAACATCCGCCGGGGCCAGAATCGGCAACGCCCGATCCACCCGCGCCGCGCCAAGGGCCGACAACGCACCACTGAGCGCTTTCCCACGGCCAGCACGCCAGCCAGAGATACCGCCCCCACGGCCAGCGCCGCTCTGCAATGCTTTGACCAAGGCCGAACGGAGCTCGACCGGGAGGACGCTCTTTACGTCGACCAAGACGGCCATCGGGACCGCGCCGCCCCGGACGAGTGGGACCAGCCCCGTGGCGGCGGGGTGGTCGGCTGGCGCGAACGCGGCGGCGGCGGCGTTACTCTTGACGGCCCCCAAGGCCGAGTGGGTATCCTTCGCCGTGCGAATGTCACCGAAGAACCCTTTCGCGGTGACCTCCCCCGACAGCGCCATGTTCACGTAGAACCGCGTCATCCCTCCCACAACCTGAGCCATGGCGATGGTCTTGCCCTTCAGGTTGAGCAAGCTCACCTTGGACGGAGCGTACAGAGTGGCTGCCGGGCCGCCTGTACCTCCATTCGCGAGAGCGTGCGCTAGCACCTTGCCGCGGCCCGAGGACGCTTGGTAGACGCCATCGGCCACCAGCAGGTCGATCTTGCCGGCCTTCAGGAAGCTACCCAGGTCCTGCCTCCGAGCGAAGGCCTTACCACTGAACGTCGCTGCACCTGCGACCGCCTTGGTGAAGGCGCCGGCCAATCGATCGGCGAATGCCCGCCTGCGAGCGTTGTCGAGGTGATGAGACTGCGGCAGGTAAACGCCGATCGCGTAGTTCGGTGTGTCCTGCGCCATCACCGACGCTGGCAGTACGAAGACACCACACGCCAGGGCCAGCATGAGCCCCCCGGCGAAGGGATGTGCGCGTCGTCTGTGCATCGCTACTTCCACCCGAAGACCCGTTTCTTGGTTCTCACCCTCTCAGCGGCCCGTTTCGCCTTGACCCCGCCACTGCTGGCGTACCTCTTGAAGAGGTCGTAGGCAGCCCTGTATCGCCCCTCCCGGTCGGCGGCGATAGCTTTGTTGTAGAGCGCCTCGGCAGGGCCTTTGCCCGCCCAATAGCTCTTGCCGCTGGAGTCGCCCGACGCATACAGGGCGGCGCCCAGATTAATCGTCATCGCTGGAGTCGGCTCTTTGACCTCTCGCCAGAGCCCTGCCGCTCTCTTGTACTTGTTGCGCCCGAACGCCCTGCGGGCCTTGGCGTCGATCGCGGCCATCCACATGCGCCTGACCACCCCGCCCAGGGGATCGACGATGCGCTTGAGCTGCTTGATACAACGGTCGTATTTCTTGCGCTTGAGCAGCGAGAACGCGACGTACGCGTTACCGACATCGCGCGCTTTGGCCCATTTACTTCCCTTGAGTTTTGACGACTTGACCAGCTTGGCCAGCTTGGCCGCCGCCTGATCGCTGGTGGGCTTGGCGATGAGCCGAGCCGAGCTGATGGCGACGTCGAGCCGGGTCCGGTCAGCCGCATCCGACAGCATGCCCCGGTTGCTCTGCACCCGCTTCAACACCGCCGCAGCCCCAGCGCCGTCTCCCCTGGAGAGGCGCTCGAGCCCGAGGCTCAGAGCCGCCCGCGTGCGAGCTCTGCGCAAACCGTCGGAGGGCTGAACCTTGAGCGCCGAGTCGAACCGCGTGACGGCTTCGACCCAGCGGCCGTTGAGCGCAGCTAGATGCCCCGCCGCGGTAAAGGCCATCCCCTTGAGCCGCGTCCCCCCCGCGATGGCGTTCTTGACCGCCGACGAGGCCGCCCCGAAGTTGCCCTCCAGCAGCCGCACCATACCCACGATGGCCGAGGCGTCCGCCGATCTCTGACGGACGCCCTTGATGACCTTCGACGCTGCAGGCGTGTTGCCAGCGTGGAGCTCTATCAGAGCAAGGTTGACCCTGGCCAGGTCGTAAGTCGGCGACGCCTTGAGCGCCTCGTCGAAGCGCTTACGCGCAAGATCGGGCTGCCCCTTCTCGCTCGCTCGTACCCCTTGCGCGGTCCTGACGGTCGCCAAACCAAGCCGCGCAGGTACCAGCTCGGTCGCGAGCTCAATAGCCCGGGTGAACGCCCCACCAGCGTCGACCAAGCGCTCGAGCGCCCACAGATCACGCCCTCGCTCCACGTGAAGTGGCGCGACCTCGGGTTTCTTCTGCAGCGCCCGATCATGCCACGCCAGCGCCTCGCCGGGCTGGCCGGCGCGGCGCAACAGGGTGCCGACCCACATAGCGATTTCCCACTCGCTGGCGCCGATCTCCGCCGCTTTCTTGGCGTGCCGCAACGCCTCGTCCTGGTTGCCCAGCTTGTGCTCGATCTGGCTCAACCCGTAATGCACCCAGGGGTTGTTCTTGGCCAACCGGCCCGCCGCCAGGTAGCTCTCCCGAGCCTCCTCGTAGCGGCCCAGCTTAAACTCACAATCGGCCTTGAAGTAGACGCCGGCGGCATGCCGCTTCTGGAGCTTCAAGAAACGGTTCAGCATGGGGACCGCTTTAGCACAATTGTTCTGGCGTATATGGATAGCGGCCAGGTTGTAGATGAGCCGCGACCGGTTGGGGAGCTCCTTGAGCAGCTTCTGATAGGCGATCGCCGCCAACCGATAGTTCTTCATCCGAAACAGCGCGTTGGCTCGGTTCACCCGCGCGGAGACGTTGTCTTTGAAGGTCTTGAGGAAGCGGTCGAAGGCTGCGACCGCCTTCTTGAACTTCTTGAGCTTCAGGTAGTACGTCCCGAGCAGACCGAGCGCCCGCACGTCATCGGCGCGCACGCCAATATAGCGTTCCAGGTGGACGAGCCCCTTGAGCCACTCGGCCGTGCGGTAGTAGTGCGTCGACAACAGCCACATAGCGTCGAAGCGTTGGGGGTTGTCGGCTACCTTCTCCAACAGCTTGACGGCGGCATCCCGCTGGCCGTTCCGGTACAGGTGAAGACCCAGCTGATGCGCGAACGCGAGATCGTCGGGCTTGGCGTCCACCAGCGGTTGCAACAGAGCGACGCCTTTTTCGTATGCGCGTCGTAGATAGTAGACTTGGCTGATCCCAAGCGCCGCGCCCCGGTGCGACGGGTCCGACTTCAAGATGCGACGATACGCCGTGGACGCCTCGTCCAAACGGCTGCCCGCTTTCTTGACCTTGTTGTCGCCCAGCAACGTTCGGGCGGACGACAGAGCAGACTCCGCCTCCCGCATCAGTCGCTGCTTTTCGCGCTTGCCGACGGCCTGTGCCCCGGCGGGAGCGACGTCGAGTGTCGTGACGCACAGCGCCAGGCTCAACGCGACCGCGACGCGCCACCCTGCTGGGCTCATCAGACGATCCTCCCTACCACGAGGGTCACGTCGTCCTCGAGCGCCACATCGCCTCGGAACTCGTTGAAGCTGCCCATGATACTCGCGACGGCGTCCTCCGGCGCGATGCTCTCCGGCAACCGACTGAGCGAGCGAAGCAGACGCCTGGTGCCGTATTGTTTTCCGGTCGTGTCTGCGGTCTCGATCAGACCATCTGTGTACCACACGATCAGGTCACCCTTTACTACCCGGGTCCTTCGCGACTCGAAGCCACTCGGATCGCCATCGCCCAGACGGTTGCCGCGGGAGACCAGACGGGTGAGCTTGATTCCGTTGTCGGTCCAACGCAGCAGGAGCGCCGGGGGATGCCCCGCGGAGGAAAAGAACAGGGTGCTCTGATACGTGTCCAGAAAGGCGCAGGACGCAGTCATGAAGAACGTGCCGGCGCCAGCATCACGGATCACTCGGTCCAACACCCGGAGTGTCTCTGCGACCTGGAGGTTCTCACCCTGGAGATGGCGGAGGGTGTCCAGGCAGGCTTTGGCCGTCGCCGTGAGCATGGCAGCCGGCACGCCGTGACCCGTCACATCCCCCACCAACAACGTGCTACACCCTCGAGGCAGGGACGCAAAATCCCAGAAGTCGCCACCACAGGTGCTGGCCGGTTCGTAGTAGCCGCTGACTTCGATACCCGGGGCGGTATGCGTCCCCTCGCCGGGCACCAGGACGCTCTGAATCTGACGGGCCAGGTTCAGCTCGTGCTCCAGCTCGGCCTTCGAGACGGTCTCCACGAGGAGCTGCTGGATACGCTCGGCCATGTGGTTGAACTGAAGCCCGAGGCTGCCCACCTCGTCCTGGCTCTCGACGCGGACCCGCGCGGCCAGATCGCCCTGCGCGATCTGGGCGGCCGTGTGCGCCAGGCGCCGTATCGGTCGGGCGAACCGAAAGGCCTGCAGCAGCGACAGCAACATGCCGACCACCAGCGCGACCGCGCCCACGAGCAGAGTGGACTTGAGCGACTCCTGCGTCTTGGTGGTCCTGTCAGCCTCGATCTCCTTGAGATCACGGGCCAACGTGGTGAGCTCGTAGGCGAAAACGACCACCCCACGAAACACGTGACCGCCCTCGAACATGGGCTGAGTCACCCTCAACAGAGCGGTGTCGCCGTCCGTGATCTCTTCGACCATCGGCTCCTGAGCCTTCTGCATGTCGATCGCGAGCTTGGGCAGGTTCGCGGCTTCGACCTTCCGCGTCGAGTCCGCCAAAATGTTGAGCTCACCATCGGTCACGAGGGCGTACTTGACGTTCGCGTCCTGCGCGAGCTCGGCGACGGCGGTCTCCAGGGTCCCCAGCTCCGTCCCCGCTACCCCCTGACGCACGAACGGAGCCAACGCGGTGGCCGTCGAGTGGGCTTGTGACGCGGCCGTGGTCTTCAGGGAGCTGGCGAGTTTTCCTGCCTGCTCGTCGTGAAGTGATTGGATCTTCTTGGCGTTGACGTATCCAAGGAAGGCGACGACGAGCGCTACGAGTAGGGTCGAGGCGAGGGTGAGTTTGACTCCGATGGGTAGTTTCATCGCGACTACTCCAACCCGAGGATCAAGTAGACGATGAAGCTGAGCAGGCCGAGCATGACCATCACGGTGACGATGAAGAACATGTCGACGCCTGGTCTGAGCTCGTCGTTCTTCGTCCCGGCGAGTCGCTCAACGACCGATGGCGCGAGCGGGCCCTGGTCGAATGAACCCATTCGCTTGGCCGGCGAGAACGGGGTCGGGGCCGCGTCGCCCTGAGCGGGCAATGCCTCTCCGCCGCCCCCCGCATCCAGAGCTTTCCGAGCGGCCTTCGTCGCCAACGCGAGCTCGCTGAGGTCCGGCGGGACCCGCTGGTCTTCCATGAACGCGAAGTAGTTCTCCTCCACGTCGTCGAGCGCCATCCCGCAGTCCGAGCGGTCGCACGGAAAGGCCGGCGCGCGCCGCTCCGTTTTGCTCATGAGCTCGAAGGTGTCCAGTCGGTGGTTCTCCTCTTTGTCGCAGACCTCGCAGTAATAGGGCGCGTAGAATGATTGGATCGTGCATCCCTGCACGAAGTTCCTGACCAGGTTGACCTGGTCCATGATCCCTGGAGGGCAGTCGAAGAACACGGCACGCACCTCACGCGCCTTCAACTCGTTGATCCAGGTGACCCAATCGCGAACGCCCACGGAGTTGATCCGCCGCACTCCGGACAGATCCACGAGCAGGGTCTCCCGCTCCAGTGACTCCGTCAGCAGTCGCAGGCCGTTGTGCTCATCGATCACACCGCTGAGACGAACCGCGGTCCATGTCTGGCCTTTGCGTATGACAGCGCTGAGCCGGGATTTGCTTGCCGCCCCTGTCACTAACACACCACTTTTCTGCGGACCGTGTGCACGCTACGCCGCGTGAGACGCACGGCCCAGTTATTGAAGCTGAGCGAATTCATCCTGTGGCACCCACCGGTTCGGCGTCACCCACCACTGAGGTGACGCCGCGCCGAGTACGGCAGTGTAGACGGCGTCACCCGCACTGACAACGCGTCGCCAATTGTTCCTCAAGTCCGCCTGCCCCGCCGCAGCGCCAAACCAACCCCGGTCCCCGCCGACAAGATCGCCGCCGCCAGGAGTAGCGCGTACTTGAGAGCCTCAGCGCCGACGCTCCATTGTTCACTGGCGACCGAAAATAGCGCCACACACACCAAGGGCAACAGCACCAGGCAGACCCACCCCATCCAGAGGCCAACTTCCGCCGACGTGCGGGCACCAAAGGCCGCGTGGACCGCGACCAGCCCGCCCGTTACCAGGACGCCGACACACACCGACACTGCAGCCAACCGATCGCCCACCACCTGGCCTTCCAGCGAGGCCTCCAGGAGGGCCAGGAGCGGCGCCGTCCCCATCGACTCTCCGTAGCCAAGGTGCCCGGCCATGAGCGTCACGCCCACCATGACCAGCCCGACACTCGACCCGATGACGCGGTCGCGCTTGGTGACGCCAGGCCCCACCGCCCACACGAAGGCCGCCATGGCCATGACGACCGAAGCGAACAGCAGCATACGCCCCCCGACCGGCCCCGCGAGGGCGACGCCCAGCGCACCGCTAGCGTCGAAGCGACCGTTGTTCACGCCCCCACCCAGCGCCTGCGCCGTCAGCCATGTGGCGGTCATCCCCACCGCG
>JAAZYN010000002.1 GCA_014239625.1 Myxococcales bacterium
AGCACCTTCTGGAAGCCCCCGGCGGGGTGCTCGGTGGGCGCGCACGTGCTCACCTGGACCAGGTCATTTTGCCAGCCCTTAGTGAAGTACGTCCCTTCTTTGTAGGCATATCCGCAGGCGACGATAAACGCGACCATGCTGAGCAATGCCATCCAGCCTGTTGTTCGCACGTCAGTCCTCCCTTCGGGTTGGTCGAGGGCACGCTATCATACTCTAGTTGCCCCTCGAGTCACCCGCGCGGTGGTGTCCGGACCGACGGCCGTCGACGACGACCTCACCGCCTCCGGGCGGTGCTACGCGTGTCAGCGTCGGGCCTCCTCGGTGTCCTCGGAGGGCGGTGAAACATTCGAGCTGGGAGGCTGCGTCGGTGACACACGTCTGCAATGTCTTGACATGGCCGACCGCGCTGCCCGATACCACCGGTCGCTATGGCCTTCCAATTTGAACCGCTGCTGAAGTCGTCGCCTGACCTGAAAGGCGCCTCTATCCTCATCACCGGGGGGACGGGATCCTTCGGTCAGGCCTTCGTGCGTCGCCTCCTCGACGAGTATGAGCCCGCCAGGGTCATCGTGTTCTCGCGGGACGAACAAAAGCACCACGCGATGAGTCGCGCCTTCGGCCCGGACCGGAGGCTTCGCTTCTTCGTCGGTGACGTCCGCGACGACAAGCGTCTGATGCGCGCGTTTCGAGGGGTGGACGTCGTGATTCACGCGGCGGCGATGAAGCATGTTCACATCGCCGAGTACAACCCCATCGAGGCCATCCGTACCAACGTGGAGGGCGCGGCCAACGTCACGAACGCCGCGATCGAGCGAGGCGTCAAGCGGGTGGTGGCGTTGTCCACCGACAAGGCCAGCAGCCCCATCAATCTGTACGGCGCGACCAAGCTCTGCATGGAGAAGCTGGTGGTGGCCGCCAACTCCTACGCAGGCCGGCAGGACTCGCGCTTCGACCTGGTGCGATACGGCAACGTGGTGGGCAGCAAGGGCAGCGTGGTGCCGCTGTTCCTGAAGCAGCGTGGGGAGGGGCGGCTCACCGTGACGGACGCCGCCATGACGCGCTTTTGGATCGGCATGAACCGGGCCGTGGACCTGGTGCTGCTCGCCCTCAATGAGGGGTTCGGCGGCGAAGTCTTCGTACCCCGGCTGCCCGCGTGCTCGGTGGCCACGCTGGCAGAAGCCCTGGCCCCCGGGGTCCCCATCGAGACCATCGGCACCCGCCCCGGCGAGAAGCTGCACGAGTCCCTGATCACCGCCGACGAATCGCGCAACGCCGTCGTCTATGACCAGTATTACGTGCTGCGCCCGAGCTTCGCCTCATGGGGCGGTCCGCAGCGCGAGGGCGGGACCCCCATCCAGGAGCGCTTCACCTACAGCAGCGACGTCGCGCGGCAGCTGGATGTGGACGAGACTCGGGTGCTCTTGAGTGACCTCGGCTTCATCGACCGGCCCGAGTGATGACTCACCCCGGCGCGGTGATCGAGCAGCCGCAGTGGGCGGTTCGGCGCCATCGCCCGGAGAAGCTGGCCTGGGCCACCGCAGTGTTTCGGGATTGCCTCGGGCCCGCCGCTGACTCTATATAGACCGGTCCACGGGCGATCTGGGATGGCCACCATGTCTCAACCAACCACTCCGATACGCGTCGGCATTTGCGGAGTTCGCGGCTACTCCGGCCTGGAGGCCGCTCGACTTATCGCGCAACACGATGGTTTCCGACTGGTGACGGCGTCCTCGGACGCTCTCGCTGGCAAGACGCTTCGCAGCCTCGATCCGGAGCTTGGCGAAGACGCCGCCGCCGTCGTCGTCGGCCACAACGACACGCTCGCCGCCGCCAAAGCCTACCAAGCTGAGCTCATGTTGCTGGCGCTGCCCGCAGAGCCCAGCGCCCATGTCACGCCCGCCTTGCTCGAGGCAGGCATCCGGGTGATCGACCTCAGCGGTGCTCATCGCGTCAGAGATGTTGTCGCCCACACGATGGCTTACGGATTCCCACCGATCGCGGCAGAGCTCCAGGCCGAGGCGGTGTATGGACTCACCGAGTGGTGCCAGCCAGACGCCCTGCGTGCGGCGCGGCTGGTAGCCAACCCAGGCTGCTACGCGACGGCGACCCTGCTGGCGCTGTTGCCGTTGCATCAGCGGGGGCTGATCGCGCAAGGCACGTTGGTCGTCGACGCCAAAAGTGGCACCACCGGTGCTGGCAAGAAGGCCCAGGTCGGGCTCCTTCATGCGGAGCTCTTTGGCAACTTCTACGCGTACCGCGTCGGGCAGCATCAGCACACGCCGGAGATCGCGCAGGAGCTGAGCCGCGCTGGCACTCCCATGGAGCTGACGTTCGTGACGCACCTGCTGCCGGTGGCGCGGGGGATCCTGGTCACCAGCTACTTCAAAGTGCCCGGCTGTGAGGATGCCCACGAGGCCGCCCGAAGGGTGCAGGACGCGCTTCGCGAGCATTACGACGGGAGCCACTTCGTGCGTGTCGTGGACGCGGCCTCCGAGGCTCAGCTCGGCGCGGTCATCGGAACCAACCGTTGCATCCTGTGCGCCGCCCCCGATCCGTTCGGCAAGCGGGTGGTGGTCATCAGCGTCATCGACAATCTGATCAAAGGGGCTTCGGGCCAGGCGCTTCAGAACGCGAACCTGATGTTCGGTTACCCTGAGACCGCAGGGCTTCAACTGCGCGGCGGCGCCGGAGTCAAAGCGTGACAGAGCCCACACTCCCCTACGGGCGCCAATGGATCGACGACGATGACATCGCCGCCGTGGTCGCCGTGCTCAGAGGTGGCTATCTAACCACCGGTCCCGCGGTCAGCGGGTTCGAGGAGGCCTTGGGGGCGCATCTCGGCGCGCCGCACACGGTCGCCATATCCAACGGCACGGCGGCCCTTCATGCGGCCTGCGCGGCCCTTGCGCTGGGCCCGGGCGACGAGGTCCTGGTGCCAGCCGTCACGTTCCTGGCCAGCGCCAACTGCGCCGCTTATGTGGGAGCGACGCCGGTGTTTGTGGACGTGCTGCCCGACTCCGGGCTCATCGACGTCGACGACGCGGCTCGCCGGGTCACCTCACGTACGCGAGCGATCATCCCCGTCCACCTGACGGGCCGCCCGGCGGACATGGTCGCGGTGAGGCGCCTGGCCGATCAGCACGGGCTGCGGGTGATCGAGGACGCGGCCCATGCCCTGGGAGCGACCCTGGGCGACACTACTATCGGTGATTGTCGGTACAGCGACGTGGCCACGTTCTCGTTTCACCCGGTCAAGCACATCACCACCGGCGAGGGCGGCGCGGTCACCACCCGCGACCCGGAGCTGGCGCGCGCCATGCGGGCCTTTCGGTGTCACGGGATGGAGCGTGATCCGGACCGGCTCCGGGACGCGTCCCCGGGGCCCTGGTATTACGAGCAGCAGTCGCTGGGGTTCAATTACCGGATCACCGATATCCAGTGTGCGTTAGGTACCAGCCAGCTGCGGCGGTTGGACGACTTTCTGCAGCGCCGCCGCGCCCTCGCGGCCCTCTATGATGAGCTCTTGTCGGACTGGCAGCACGTTCAGCCGGTGGCTGCGACGACCTCCGATTGCCTGAGCGCGTGGCACCTCTACTCGGTGCTCATCGACTTTGAGGCGGTGGGCGTGGACCGGGCGACCGTGATGGCGCGCCTGGGCGAGGCGGGAGTGCGGACTCAGGTGCATTACATCCCGGTCCCGTGGCAGCCTTACTACGCGGCGCGGAGCGAGGCTCCGGCGTCCTATCCGGGGGCTGGGGCTTACTACACGCGAACCTTGAGCTTGCCGATGTTCCCAGCCATGAGCCGAGACGATCCGGCTCGGGTGACTGCCGCCCTCGCCGCCGCCACCGGACGGTAGCGGCGTGTCCGGCCGCGTCATCGTCATCGCCCAAGCTCGCACCGGGAGCTCCCGGCTACCCGGCAAGGTGCTTCGCGAGGCCGGCGGCAAGAGCCTGTTGTGGCATCTGGCGTCACGCCTGCGACGGGCCGAGACCCCCAGCGCGTTGGTGTTGGCCACCACCATCGACCCATCGGATACGGCGCTGGCCGAAGTGGCCGTCGGGCTCGGGCTGCAGGTGCACCGCGGCTCCATCGAGGACGTGCTGGCACGCTTCTTCGACGCCCTGGAGGCGCTGCGGGCCGACGATGACGACGTCGTCGTGCGGGTCACCGGCGACTGTCCGTTGTTGGACCCCGAAGAGCTCGATCGGCTGGTGTTCGAGTTCAAGGATCGGGAGGGGCGCCCCAACCAGGTCGACTACCTGACCAACCAGGCGGGGGACGAGCGGACCATCCCGCGGGGCCTGGATGTGGAGGTGTTCTGGGCCGGCGCGTTGAGGCGGGCGCATCGGGAGACCGACGCACCTGGCGATCGGGAGCACGTCACGCCGTTCCTCTATCGAGAGGGTGGTGGCGGGTTCAGGACAGCCGTCTCGCCGCCCGACAGGCGCGACCTGAGCCATCTGCGGCTCACCGTTGATGAGGCCGCCGATCTCGAGGTCATCGACGCGGTCGTCAGGGCCCTCGGACCGGACGCTGGCACCCTCGCCGTGGCGGCTTGGCTCGACGCGCACCCGGAGATCCGAGCTATCAACGCCGAGACCCGGCAGAAGTCGCTGCAGTCCGAGGGCGAGCTGCGGAGTGAGCGGATCGATCGGGGGATGCTGCTCGCCAGGGCGGACGCGGGGGCCGGGATCGGCTTTGGGCACGTCGCTCGGGTCACCGCCCTGGTCGACGCGTGGAGCCAGCTCGGTGGTCGGGCCGCGGTGGTCGGTCATGGCATCACCGGCTCTGCGCTGAGGCGCCTTCAGGCCCTGGGCGCCAACGTCGTTCACGGGGGGGACAAGGCGTTCGAGGGTCGCGCCGCGAGTGCGTCCGCGCTGGTCGTCGACGGCTACGCCTTTACCTCCGACGATCACAGGCGGTGGGCGGCGTTGGGGCCGCCTCTGGTGGCCATCGATGACCTCGCCGAGTTCGCGCCGGTGGCCGACGTGGTGGTCAATCAGAACCTGGACTTCGACGTGGCCCGCTATGGCCAGGCCGGAGGCTCACGCCTGCTGGTAGGGAGCCCCTACGTCCTGCTGCGCAGCGAGTTTCGGGAGCGTCGGGTGGGTGGCACGGCGCGGCGCAGAGTGCTGATGACCTTTGGCGGCTCCGATCCCGCCCGGCTCACCCTCCCTATGGTGCGGGCGATGGTCGCTCGAACCCCTCAGGACGTGGCGCTTGACGTGGTCGTCGGGGGAGGTCTCCGGGGGCCGGATCGATCGGCGCTGGATCGCCTCGCAGAGCTTCAGAGTCGGGTGACGCTGCACATCGACGTGCGCGACATGGCGGCCCTGATGCGCCGCGCGACGGTCGCGATGAGCGCGGCCGGCGGGACGGTTTGGGAGCTCATGACGTGTGGTGTGCCCGTCGCGCTCGTGGCCGTGGCGGCGAACCAACAGGTCGTCGTGGACGGCGTGTCGCGCCGCGACGCCGGCGTGTCGTTGGGTTGGCACGCCGACCTGGACCCCCACGCCGCCGCCGACCGAGTGGCGGCGCTCTTGAGGGATGACGGGCGTCGCGCCGAGCTCGCGCGTCGCGGTCGCGAGCTGGTCGATGGGCGCGGAGTGTTGCGCGTCATCGACGCGCTGCTTGACGCCGTGGAGAGCAGGCGGCAGGACTAGTGTCCTGCATGGAACGTCCTGCCGCTACATTCGGGGGTCTGTCGGCCCGGCTCTGCGTTGCTCTCCCTCGAATGGGCGCGACCAGTCCGTTGTCGTCGCGCCTTGATCCGCGGCGAGACGCTCCCGAATGACGCACAGGACCATCCCACGGGGGACACGCGCCGAGATATGAAGACCTCTTTCGAGATTCGCGGCCGCACGCTGGCCACTCATGACGGACCCTGCTTTGTCATCGGCGAGGCCGGGAGCAACCACAACGGCAGCCTGTCGCAGGCTCTCGCGCTCATCGACGTGGCCGCGGACGCGGGCTGCGACGCGGTGAAGTTTCAAGTCTTCAAGGCCAAGCGCTTGTACCCGAAGGCGGCCGGACAGAGCGACTACCTGGGGGACGCCCGCTCCATCTACGACATCATCGCAGCCATGGAGCTCCCCGAAGATTGGCTGCCTCAGCTGCGTGATTATGCGTGGGGCAAGAGCCTGGCGTTCGTGGTGTCGCCCTTCCACGAGGAGGCGGTGGAGGTCCTGGCGCCCCATGTGGACGCCCTGAAGATCGCGTCCTACGAGCTGACCCACGCCCCCTTGCTGGAGGCGTGCGCCGCCACCGGGCTGCCGCTCATCATGTCGACGGGCGCGTCCACCATGGACGAGGTCGCGCAGGCGGTTGCCGTGCTCGAGCGCGCGGGCTGTGCGGAGCTCGCGTTGATGCAGTGTACCGCCGCCTACCCGGCGCCGCCCGAGTCTGTGAACGTCAGAGCGATGGTCACCATGCGCGATCGTTTCCAGCTTCCTACGGGGTTGAGCGACCACAGCTTCGATCCGACCGTGGCGCCGATGACGGCCACAGCCTTGGGGGCCGCCCTCATCGAGAAGCACTACACTTTGTCCAAGAAGCTGCCGGGCCCCGACCATGCGTTCGCCGTGGAGCCCGCTGGTCTGGAGTCCATGGTGCGGTCCATTCGAGCGGTGGAGGTCGTGCGCGGCCGGGGCCACAAGGTCGTACATGGCGCCGAGGAGGAGCTGCGCTCATTTGCCCGCAGGGTGGTGATGACGACCCGTGAGGTTCGCGCCGGGGAGGCCTTCTCTCGCGACAACGTCGACGTGCTCCGCAGGGGCAAGCTGGTTGGAGGGTTGGCCCCGTCCGAGCTGGAGCGCATCCTCGAGTGTACGGCCGCCGTCGATGTGCCGGCTGAGACCCCGCTGGTAGAGAGGCATCTGGGACGTGGGTGAACCCCGTGTCTACTTGCGTCCGGGGCTCCCCGAGGACGTCGATCGGGTGTTCGAGTGGGCCAACGATCCGGTGACGCGCAAGGTCAGCTTCAACACCGGGCCCGTCCCGTACGCGGGTCACGTGGCGTGGTTCGCGACTCAGCTCGAGTCCGACCAGCGCAACCTTTTCATCGCAATGGATGGCGACGAGCCGGTCGCCCTGGTGCGGTTGGATCAGGCTTCGGGCGACCGCTCCTGCATCGTCAGCATCAACGTCGCGCCGTCCGCCCGCGGCCGCGGCATCGGTACGCGGGTGTTGGTCGCCGCCGGGCCAGTGGCAGCGACGCTCGGGTTCGAGCGCGTCGACGCTTACATCCGCCCGAGCAACGTGGCCAGCATCCGAGCGTTTGAGAAAGCCGGGTATGCCTTGGCCGATCCGTCCGAGTCTCTGCTGCCCGGAGACGCCGTGAAGTACGTCTTTGACTTACCCGCTGCCGGGAGAGGCTGAGCATGACTTTGCCCCAGGGGTTCTCAGTCGCCGGCGTCCGGAGCGGCGTGAAACGCAACAAGCCCGACACCGCCTTGCTGGTCAGCGATCGTCGTTGCGTCGCCGCCGCCCGCGTGACCACCAATCGGGCACGTGCGGCGTGCTGCGCGAGGACCGACGAGCTGCTTCCGCGCGCCGACATACGCGCCATCGTCGCTGTCAGCGGCAACGCGAACGCCCTGTCGGGAGCCCGCGGCCTGTTGGCTGACCAGCGCCTCGCGGCGGCTGCAGCAGAGCAGCTGGGCCTGTCGCCAGAGGCGGTGGTGACCGCTTGCACCGGAGTCGTTGGCTCTCCGCTCCCGGTCGAACACGTGGAGCGAGCCCTGAAAGGGGCCGTCGCTTCTCTGGGGCAGGACATGGGGGTGGCCGCGCGGGCGTTGATGACGACCGATCGTCGCCCCAAATTCTTCTCCGAGCCATTGGCTGTGAGCGTGGGCGGGGCGGTGCTGCAGGGGACGCTGGCGGTCATCGCAAAAGGCTCTGGGATGATCCACCCGAACCTGGGCACCACGCTGGTCTTCGCGATGACCGATCTGCCGCTGTCCGTCGCCGCCCTGAGCGCGGCGCTGCAGCGCGCCAGCGCGGCCACGATAGAGCAGCTCAGCGTGGACGGTGACCAGTCGACCAATGACTCCGTGGTGGCGCTGGCCAATGGCGCCGTGCCGGGGGAGACCATCGACGATGGGATGCCGGCGGCGAGACAGTTCACCGATGCGCTCACCGACATGTTCCGCCGCGTCGCCCGAGCTGTGGCGAGGGACGGCGAGGGCGCTGGTCGCTTGCTGACCGTAGAGGTCGAAGGGGCGGACGACGAGGCCATCGCGTCGGTGGTCGCCCGTCAGATCTGCGGCTCAAATCTGGTCAAGGCGGCCATCTTCGGCGCGGATCCGAGCTGGGGCAGGGTGCTCGCGGCAGCTGGGCAGGCTCTGGCGGGGTTGGGTGTGGAGGCGTCGCCCGCGGACTGGCGGCTGAGGCTACAAGGCGCCGAGGTGTTCAAGCTCGGCGAGCCGGTGGCCTTCGCCCGGCGCGACCTGAGCGCGCGCATGGAGGACGAAGAGGTCGTGGTCTGGCTGAGCCTCGGTGCCGGCGCGGGCCGGGCGACAGCGTGGGGCTGCGATCTGAGCTACGAGTACGTCAAGATCAACGCTGACTATGCGGCCGCCGTCGGCGAGGATGAGAAGGGCTCGGTGGGCCTCGAGGCTCAACTCACCGTGTTCTCGCCCAACGTCAAGCGGGCGCTCCTGATGCAGGCGCTGGGATACATCGAGCGCTTTCGCGGGCGCCGCCTGGTCATCAAAGTCGCCGGCGCGCTGGTCGACGATACGGACGCCTGCACGCGCATCGCCGAAGACCTCGTCGTCCTGAGGTCGGTGGGGATGCGCCCGGTCGTGTTGCACGGAGGGTCCGAGGCCATCACCCGCGCGCTGGCGGACAAGGGGCGCGTCAGCGACTTCGTCGACGGTCATCGGGTGACCCCGCCGGAGGACGCGGACCTGGTCGAGATGGTCTTGCTGGGCCAGGTCAACCGCAAGCTGACCAGCCGCATCAACGCGGTGGGCGGAAGAGCGGTGGGGTTGTCGGGCGCCGACGCGGGGGTGCTCAGGGCCACCCCACTGGAAGAGCAGCTTGGCGCGATGGGGCGGGTGGCAAGCGTCGACACGGAGCTCATCGATTCGTTGACCGACAAGGGGTATATCCCAGTGATCGCGCCCGTGGGTTCGAACGTCGATGGGACGACGTGGAATCTGGACGCCGAGGACGCTACGGCGTCGATCGCCGCCGCGTTTAGTGCGTTCAAGCTGGTCTACGTGCTGGCGGATCGGGGGGTCGTCGAGGGGGGCGTCCGCGTCAGTCACCTGACGCCCCGTCAAGCGCGCCGCAAGCTGCGTGATGGGACCGTCGAAGGCCGCCTGGTGCACGTCATCGAGGCCGCGCTCAATGCCTTGAACGGCGGCGTCGCCAGGGTTCACCTGGTGGACGGGCGAGTGCCGCACAATGTGATCAGCGAGCTGTTCACCGACCATGGCACCGGGACGCTGTTGACCCTGGAGGAGTGACCCTCGAGGCCGGCCGCGATCACGGGCCCGGTCAGGCGGCGGGGCGGCGACCCCGTGTCTGCTGCGGGCTGCTCGTCACGAGCCCGGCGGTACTCCCATTATTGCTCTTGAGCTCCATTTCGACCCGCGCGTGCTGGCTCGCGCCACTGACGCGCGCTCCTCCCAAGCGGTCGATGACCTTGCAAGAGGCGACCAGCAGCGCGTTCCAAAACGCCCATTTGCGCGCCGCGCGGAACCACGCTGCGTATTGGAGCGCCTTGCTGCGCTCTATCAATGGCCGCGTCACGTCGGCTCTGCAGCGCGCTGCAGACGACGCGTAGATGTTCTCGAAGCGCGTCAGTACGGCATCCGGATGAGCGGTGCGGCGCGACAGGGTGGCCGCTGACTCGGCCATCGCGCGCCGTCGATCGCGGTTGTTGAGGAGCGTCAAGCAGGTCATGGCGAAGCGTTGGTTGGCTTCATCTTCGGGGGCGGGCGCGATGAGAGCGCCGTTGACGCGGTCGATGACCTGTCCCGCCACCCCCATGGCGTCGTCCAGAGCGACGACGGGTAAGCCTGACCACAACGCTTCACCGACGACGTTGCCAAAGGTCTCCGACAACGAGGTGTAGGCGAAGACGTCGGCGTGGGCGTACCAGTTGACCAGCTGGTTGTGTCCGACCTCTCCTGGCATGAACACGCGGTCGGCGTGCGGCAGGCTGTCGGCCATCTTGCATAGGTTGAAGTGGCCATGCCCGTCGCCGACCAGCGTCAGCGTCGCCTCTGGGTCGTTCGGCGCGATGCCGTGAGCGAAGATCTCCAGGAGGCGCTCAAGGTTCTTCTCGCGGTCGTGCCGCGAGACGACGACGATCCGCTTGCCGACCTTGAAGTGCTCGGGGAACGGGTCGTAGGTCGGCTGAGCGTCGAACTTCGCCGGGTCGATGGGCCGACCTACCACGTGGATCGGCACAGTGACGCCGCGGTCACGCCAATATTGGACGAAGTGGCGGCTCTGGACGATGAGGCCGTCGCCCTCATTATATGCTTGGGCGAAGTGCAGCTCCAGGTCCTGGGAGGTGGTGTAGGCCCACTGCCGGACGCGCTCGTTGGCGTAGAGGTCGTCGGACAGGATGAAGTGGCTGTGGGTTGGCAGGTGCACGGTGTGGGTGTTGAGCACCGGGATCCCGAACATTTTTCGCATCCAACCGCTGTACCAGACCATGTGCGTGTTGGTCTGGCCATGGATGACGTCGACTCGTGGCGCGCGCGTGATCATCCGAGTCGGGGAGCCAGGGACAGCGATCTTCACGCGCGGGTACGTCGGGTACGCCAAGCCCGGAAACAGGTGCGTCTCCTCTTCGCCGAGAGCGACGACATCGCTCGTATCCGGGCCGATGAGACAGACGCGGTGATTGCGCCGCAGCATGCCCTGACGAAGGAAATGAGTGTGAATCGCCAGCCCAGAGCGCACCGTCGCTGTGGGAAAGTCCGTGAGGATCCCGATATGCACACTGCCTCCCATCGCCGTTTGCCACAGTGGGGTTGGGTCACCCCGGATATTCCACTCCGCCCTCTCGCGTGCAAGATGGGCGCCACAGTTGATGAGATACTGTCAAGTATCTGTAGATGCGCAACTTTTTCGTTGATCTGCGTTGGCTCAGGTGGGGTCAACGGACCCCACTGGGGTACACCTCATCCATAGTTCTCCGGCATCACTGGAGTACGTGTGCTCCAGCGGGACGTTCGACTTGGGGGTCTGGGACCTTCAGCTTCGGGTGGGTCCGTCGCCCGCATCCTGGCTGAACTGGGGCGTCCCCCCACCGCTCAGCATCGCGCGCAGCCCCTCCATCGCGGCCCGAACGACACAATCATTGCCCCGCAGGACCACCGATGGCACGGTGACGCCGCAATGGGATCCAGCGGTATCAAAGTCGTGGACGTCGCCGAATTCTACGCCGACAGAGGCGGGGGCGTCCGCACCTATATCAATCAGAAGCTGGCACATGGCGCGCGGTTGGGTCACGAGGTCGTAGTCATCGCGCCTGGGCCCGAGGATGGACACGAGGAGCGCCACGGCGGGCGTATCGTCTGGGTGAAGGGCCCGCCCATGCCCTTTGATCCGCGCTATTACGTGCTCTGGAACGAGAAGGCGGTGCACGCCGCGTTGGACCGCGAGCAGCCCGACGTCGTCGAGGGCTCATCGCCTTGGTCCGGCGGGTGGTTCGCCGCTCGCTGGAAGGGCAGCGCGCCCAAGGCGTTCATCTTCCATCAAGACCCGGTGGCCGTATATCCGCAGACCCTCCTCGGCAACGCCCTCGGTATGCGCCGGGTGGACCAGCTCTTCGGGTGGTACTGGGGTTACCTGCGCCGCCTCGCGAGTCGCTATCAGGCCACCGTGGTCAGCGGCCATTGGCTGGCGGATAAGCTACGCAGCTTTGGGCTGCCGAACCCGGTGGCGGTTCCCTTCGGGATCGCCAAAGAGCGGTTCTCACCCAGCCGACGCAACCGGGCTATCCGGTCGCGATTGCTCGAGGATTGCGGGATCGACTCCCGCCGCCATGACCACGCGACCTTGTGGGTCAACATCAGCCGGTTTCACCCCGAGAAGCGCCTGGGGACGCTCTTCAAAGGCTTTAGCGAGGCGCGAAAGAGGCGCCCCGACATGGGGCTGGTGATCTTCGGTGACGGGCCCATGCGAAAGTGGGTCGCCAAGAGGGCGGCCGCTACCGAAGGAGTGCATCTGGCGGGCTTTGTGCCCGATCGCGAGTTCATCGCCGACAGTCTCGCCAGCGCCGACGCCATGGTGCACGGATCGGCCGCAGAGACGTATGGGCTCGTCATCGCCGAGGGTCTGTGCTCCGGGTTGCCGCTCGTGGTCCCCGACGTCGGAGGGGCCGCTGATCTCGCGTCGCGCGATTACGCTGAGGTCTATCCGCCAGGTGACGCGGTCGCGTGTGCCGCCGCCATGCATCGGCTGCTCGATCGGGATCAGGCATCTCTGAAGGCGGCTACGGCGGAGGCCGCCGCGCAGCGGGTGGGTACCATGGACGATCACTTCGACGGCTTGTTCGACCTCTACGTGAAGCTCGCTCGGGAAAGGCGCACGGCGTGAAGCTGCGCCGCCTCGTCGCCGGGCTCGTGTCGCGCTCCTGGTTGGCGCTGGCCATCATCGTGGCGCTGACGGGGGGGATGCTCTGGTACGGCAGCGGGATCGCGATCCGGTCCGACATGGAGGACCTGTTCCCCGAGAGTACGCCCCACGTTCAGCGCGCTCAGCGCGCCCGAACGATCGTGAAGTCCACCTCCGAGCTGCTGCTCATCGTGGGCTCGGACAAGCCCGAGCTGAACCGGCGCCTCGTCGACCAGCTGGCCGCCGCGTTCGCCCGGCACACGGACCTCGTCGGTCGGGTGGAGGTCAAGCGCGAGACCGCCTTTTTCGAAAAAAATGCCCTGCTGTACATGCCCCTGGAGGACGTGGACGAGCTCCACAAGGAGGTCAGCCAGGCCATCGGAGAGGCGACCGCGAGCGCGTCGGACGAGGGGGAGGACTGGGATCTCGAGGACAGCGACGGCGGCGCTGGGACCAGCGAGCCCGGCCCGGAAAGAAAGAGCCGAATCCCCAGCGAAGACGAGCTGCGAGAGCGCTATGGGGCGGACAAGACCAAAGAGTATTACGAGTCCCCCGACGGGCAGGTCTTCGGGCTCAAGGCGTTCCCGACCTTCAAGCCCTCAGAGACCGAGAAGACCCGGCTGCTCAACGAACGCCTGACGGCTGATATCGAGCGCATCGTGGGCCCACATCGTCAACGAGACGGCGTCGAGGTGACGATGGAAGGGGACTACGCCCACGTCACGGCGGCGGTCAAGCAGCTCAAGAGCGAGAGCCTGATGGCGCTGTTTGTCGCTCTGGGCGGCATCGCGTTGCTGCTCATCGTCTATTTCCGACGTCTCCGGGCGGTCATGTCGACGCTTATCCCCCTGGTGGTGGGCATCGCAGGTACGTTCTTTCTGGCTCGCGCCGTCATCGGGTATCTCAACCTCATCACCGCCTTCATCTTCTCCATCCTGGTCGGTCTGGGGATCGACTTCGTGGTGCACGGGGCCGCGCGCACCGATGAGGAGTTTCGCTCCTCGGGCTCCCTCGCCGAGGCGCTGCAGTCGGGTTTGTCGCGGCTCGGCGCGCCGATGATCGCGGCGGCCGTCACCACCGCCGCGGCCTTTTTTGCGCTGGGCATCTTCGATTTCCGCGGGTTCAGTCAATTCGGGGCCCTGGCCGGTTTGGGGGTGGTCGTTTCGCTGGTGGCCGTGTACGTGGTCTACCCCGTCATCGAGACGTGCTCTCATCGGATCTGGCCGCGCACTCCGCCGGCGCCCCCAGCCGCCCCGCGTGGCCGAGTCGGCGAGCCGAGTCGGCGGTTGGCCGTCGGGACCCTCGGCGTGTTCGCGGTGATCACCGTGTTGGCCGGCGCCGCCGCCCCGGGGATCGTGTTCGAGGCCGACATGCGCAAGCTCCGGAGCAAGAGCACCAAAGAGGCCAACTCGCTACGGACGCGGTACTTCACGGAGGTCGAGAAGCGCAGCACCAGCCCCGCGCTCTTCATCACCGAGGATCTGATCCAGACCGAGAAGTTGCACCGTCAGCTGGAAGCTCGCATGAGCGAGCAGCCCATGATCAAAGACATCAAGTCCATCTTCAGCTTCGTGCCCACCGAGCAGCGTGAAAAGCAGGCGCTGGTGGCCGACATGAAGCGGCTCATCGACAACAAGTACGCGCTGCTCGAGGGCCAGGACAAAGACGACGCCGACCGCATCGCGAAGTATCTGGAGCCGGCACCCTTCAGGGTGGAGGGCCTCCCCGCGTGGCTCAAGGATCGCTTCACCGACACCGAGGGGCAGCTCGGGCGCTACGTGCTGATGTACGTGACCGGGACCAAGAGCGACGGCAAGCACGTGGTGGAGATCGTCGACACCGTTGGGACGGTCGCGTTGGACGACGGCACCGGCACCTACCACGCCACGGCCAGCTGGATGATGCTGGGCGAGGCCTACGCGGTGGTGAAAGCGGAGGGGCCGTTGGCCGTCATGTTGGCCGCCGGCGTCGTGTTGCTGTTTCTCATCGGATACTTGCGCAGCGTCCGCCGGGTCCTCCTCGTCTTCCTGCCGCTGACCGCCGGCTTCGTCATCTTCATCGGCGCTCTGGCGCTGCTCGAGATCCCCTTGAACATCTTCAACATCGTCGTCCTGCCGACGATCTTTGGGATCGGTGTAGACACCGCGATTCATTTGGTCCATCGGCTCGACGAGGGGGGCTCCGTTCGGGAGGCCCTGCGCACTACCGGGAGCGCCGCCGCCGTCAGCTCGTTGACGACGGCGGTGGGGTTCTTCGCGCTGACCTTCGTCAGCAACGAGGGCCTGGTGAGTATCGGCTGGGTCGCGGTCATTGGGATCCTGGTGAGCTACGCGACCTCCGTGTGCACCATAGCCGCCGCGGAGACCCTCCGCCGGACGGCCTGAACCCGTTTATCCGGCGGGGGGCTCCGCGTGGGCGTCGAGGTGACGCAGGCGGTCGTCGACGATCACCGGGGCGTCCGGAGAGGTATGTTACGCAGTGGGACAGCGCGGCGCCGTCGATCCCAGCCCTGTCGGTTACGACGAGCGCTCGCACAAAGGAGCGGCGCCCTTTGACGCGTCTCAATGGCTGCGCTAGGCGTAGGGTGCACTCACCATTGAGCTTCGGCGCACAGCGAGCATCATCCATGCAAGTCTTCGAGCAGCTTGAGACGTATCGCCACGAGCAGGTCGTCTTCACCTACCTCCATGACGCGGGCCTCAAGGCCATCATCGCCATCCACGACACCACCCTCGGGCCGGCGCTTGGCGGGGTTCGCATGTATCCCTACGCCTCCGAAGAGGACGCCCTGCAGGACGTCCTCCGGCTGGCCCGCGGCATGACCTACAAGGCCGCTGCGGCGGGCCTCAACCTGGGCGGCGGAAAAGCCGTCATCATCGGCGACCCAAAGAAAGACAAGTCCGAGATGCTCTTCAGGGCATTCGGCCGGGCGGTGGATGCGCTGGGTGGGCGGTACATCACTGCCGAGGACGTCGGCAGCGACGTCTTGGACATGGAGTACATCTCTCAGGAGACGCCCTACGTGACCGGGATCGACGTCACCCGCGGCGGCAGCGGCGACCCCTCTCCGTTCACCGCCTTCGGGGTGTTGCAGGGGATCAAGGCCTCGCTCGAGTGGAAGTTCGGCGATCAGTATCTCGAAGGCAAGACCGTCGCCGTCCAAGGCGTGGGCACCGTGGGCTCCTCCCTCGTGAGCTTGTTGCGCAAGGGAGGGGCGCGGGTCTTCGCTGCAGACGTCGATCGGGCCGCGCTGGACCGCCTCCAGACGCAGAACCCGGAGGTCACCGTCGTCGGCAGCGACGAGATCCTCACGGTGGAGTGCGACGTGCTTGCGCCGTGCGCGCTGGGCGCGGTGATCAATGACGACTCCATTGGGAAGTTGAACACCAAGATCATCGCTGGCGCCGCCAACAACCAGCTGCAGCGGCTGGAACACGGTCGGCAGCTGCAGGAGCGCGGAATCCTCTACGCCCCCGATTACGTCATCAACGCCGGCGGCCTGATGAACGTGTACGTGGAGCTCGACGGGTATAGTCGGCAGCGCGCCTTCCGGCTGATCCGCTCCATCTTCCACAACACGCGGCGGATCTTCGAGCTGGCTGAGAGTGAGGGCATCACCACCGCCGAAGCGTCCGACAAGCTCGCCGTGCGAAGGATGGGCGAGATCGGCCGGCTGGCCGTGTGCTTCAACAAGTTCCCTCGCGAGCGGGGGCATCGCCCGCCGAGCGATGAGTCCAAGAGCGTCGACCCGCTCAACATCGATGACGTCGCCATGGGGCGCCCCATGGAGGTCCACCGCTGATCCGGATAGTTCATGGGGCTCGGAGCGAGACGCTCGCGCCCCCGTGACGAAGGGCCACGTTCGATGACCATCAGCGGCGCTCTCACACCGCCAGGTTCGCGGATCTCCCGGCCGGTCGTCCGTCGGGGGGCGTCCCCGTGACGCAGGGTCGAGACCTATGACCATCAGACGCTCTCTCATCGGCGCCGCTCGTTTTCCGGGCGTCGCCTGGTCCTTCAGTCGGTTGGGCTTTCGGCGGCGCGCTAAGCGCTTCGAGCCTACGGATCTGGACCTGTCCCTCACCCGCCGAGGGTTCGTCGTCACCGGCGCCAACAGCGGCATCGGGCGTGCAGCGGCGCTGGCGCTGGCGCAGCGCGACGCCGATCTGTGGCTGCTGTGCCGCGACCCGGAGCGGGGCGAGGCGGCGCGTGCCGAGCTGTCGCGCGTCGGCCGCGGCACCGTTCGGGTCGAGCAGGTCGACATGAGCGATCTGTCCTCGATCCGCCAGCTGCTGACGCGCTGGTCTCCAGATCGTGTGGACGCGCTGGTACACAACGCGGGCGCCTTGTTCGATGAGCGGGTCGATGTGCCGCCGGGGGTGGAGCGGACCTTCGCGCTGCACGTGCTCGGCCCCGAGCTCCTCAGCCGAGGGCTGCTGCCGGCCCTCAAAGGCGCCCGGGGGCGAGTGATTTACGTATCCAGCGGCGGGATGTATGCAGAGCGCCTGTCGGTTAACGCCTTGCGCGACCCGCCGGCACCCTTCGACGGCGTGCGAGCCTACGCGAGAGCCAAAAGGGCGCAGGTCGAGCTCGCCGAGATGTGGGCTCGGCGTGAGCCAGCGGTTCGCTTTTACGCGATGCATCCGGGCTGGGCGGAGACCGCCGGCGTGAAGACGGCGCTGCCGGGCCTCTACCGGGTGACCCGTCGTTGGCTCCGAACCCCCGCGGAGGGGCCGACACGATCGATCGTGTGGCTCGCGGCCTGCCAGACGCTGACGTGCCCGTCCGGCGCCTTCGTCTTCGACCGCGCCCTGGCCAAGCGCCACCTGATGCCTGAGACGACGGCCGACGACGCCGAGCGAGACAGGCTGGCTCGGCTCATCGAGGAGTACCTCGAGCGCTGACGCTTTCTCCGCCAGGGGGCCATAGGACACAGGGCCTCAGAGGCGGGACGCGCACCCGTCGCTCAGGGCGTTCCGGCGCGCCGCTTACTCCCCCCGCGGTCGCCAGATCACCTGGCTCAGCGCCAGCGGCTTGGGGCTCGACACCCAGCCGGCACCGTCGCTCAGCCACTGCATCGCCGCGCCGAAAGACGACGGACCAGGGGCGTCGGGGTGGGCGCCAGGAGGTCGCCACGTGTCGCGAGACCCGGACGGCTCGAGCAGCGGCGCGTCGGAGGGCAGGCTGGTCAAGGCTCTGGCCATGTCGACGGCCTCAGCGAAGCCACCGATGGCGTCCACCAGGCCGCGATCGACAGCCTGCGCGCCGGTCCACACCCGGCCGCGTCCGAACCCGTCCACCACCTCCGGTGTCATCGCCCTGGCCGCGGCGACGCGGTCTACAAAGACGCTGTAGGTGCGCTCCATGTGCGCCGTCAAGAGCGCACGCTCAGCGTCGCTGAATGGCTGGCTGCTGGTGAACATCCCGGCCTGCTCGCCGCGCGCGACGGCGTGTGAGTTCACGTTCAGGCGGGCCAACAGGCCTGCGTTGACCACTTTGGCCATGATGACGCCGATGGAGCCGGTCAGGGTGGTCTGGCTCGCGACCACCTTTCGCGCAGCGGTGGCGACGTAATACCCGCCGCTGGCTGCGGTAGACCCCATCACGGCGATCAGCGGCTTGTTGGCGGCGAGCTCGCCCAGCGCCTCGGCCATGGCCTCGCTGGCCGAGGCGCTGCCCCCCGGGGAGTCGATGAACAGCACCACGGCTTTGACGCGCTTGGCTTTCGCCAGCTGTCGGCATTGGGCGATGAGCGTCAGATCGCCGCAACGCTGGGCGAGCCCTCGGACCGGCAGGCCCACGGGCGGGCGCCGGCTGACACCATCGACGATGGCGCCTTCGACCCTGAGGACCGCGACGCCGGGGCGTCCGGGGCGCTGGGGAGGTGGTGTGAAGAGGCCCTCCACCCGGTCGAGCGGGGTCAGCCGTGGGGGCCGCTTCGCGCCCTCCGACAGCGCGTGAATGGTCTCTGCCTCGCCAGCCAGAGCGTCGACGACCCCTCGCTCCAGGGCGCGTTCGTCGGTCATCAACCCCTCGTCGACCCACTCGTGGACGGTCGCCTCGTTGACCCCACGACCCTTGGCGATGAGGGTGCAGGTGGCGCCGAAGATCCCGTCGAACAGCCACCCGAGCATCTCCGACACCTCGGCCGACGGGGCCGAGGCGGTGAGGGGCTCATAGGCGGACTTGTGCGGGCCGCTCTGGACGACGTCGAGTTCGATCCCCAAGCCCGTCAGCGCCTCGCCGAAGTAGAGCATGTCGCGGTGCATGCCGAGGGGACCTACGGAGCCGCCCGGCGCCAACACCAACCGGGTCGCGGCGGAGGCTATGGCGAGCCGCCGAAGGTCCAGCCCCTTGGTCCACACCACGACCTCCCGGCCCGTCTGTTGGAAGGCGGCCAGCGCGCTGTGGATCGACTCCGCCTGGACGGCGCCGAAGTCACCGGGCCGCAACAGCACGAGCACGCCTCTGACCTCGGATCGCCGGGAGAGCCTGGACAGCCGGTCATTGAGACGCCACATAGAGAGCTTGCGAGGACCGGACACGTATCTTCGCCAGCCGCGCCTGACGGGATCGAGCAGCGGCATCCCCGGTTTCAAGTCTACGACGACGTAGCCCGGGGCTTTGCGCAACGCGCGAAGAGGCCACAGGATCACCCATATCAGCAACCGGATCAGAAAATAGAGCCACGCGAACATGAAGTCATGCTACGGAACAAGCGTCATTGTCGCGAGCGCGCGTGGTCGTCGCTGCCCGGAATTAAACAGGTTGGGCTGTGAACTGCGGCGGTGTTATTGTCGCCGTTGGCGAGAGGATCGAGGAGGGAGCATGTCGGAGGGTATTTCCGTGACGCCACACGCGTCGCTGGGAGAATCGACGCGGGCCGTCGGTGCCAGTCGCTTGGACACCGAACGTCACCGCCACCCTCTCGACCTCGCCCGGCGTCCAGCAGTCACTGGATAGTGCCCTTCGTTCGCCCTTCGGCTGTCGCTTCACAGGACGTGTCATGAAACTGGCCTACGCACTGATCATCGCCGCCATAGTCGGGATGTTCGCCCCATCCGCTCACGCTCAGGAGGTCAGCCTGGACCTCCAACTACCCTCTACCGTGCAAGCCGGCGAGACGGTCACCGCGGTGGTGAACTACACCGTGACCGGCAGCGCGCTCAGCAACGCGGTGGTCTCGGTGGACCTGAGTCCGGGCCTGATCTACGTGGAGTCGGCAGCCCCCACGGGCTTCGACGTCAGCTGCACGGAGCAGGGCGCGCTCGACTACACCTGCGCGTGGTCGGCCAACGCGATCGCGGCGGCTGGACAAGGGCTGTCGGGCCAGATCGTGGTTACCGCGACCGTCGGCCGCTTCTTCTTTCCGGTCGGCGCCGAAGCTGCGGTGATGGCCTCGGTGTCCGCCGACAACCTCTCGTCCCCAGCGTCGACCAGCGCTAGCCTGACCGTCGAGGGCGCCGCTGACTTGGCGCTGGACGCGCAGGTCCAAAGCGTCAGCTGGGTGAGCCACCCGTCCACAGGCGAGGCCGGCCTGGCGTGGACCTACGCGGTGGATGTCGCGAACAATGGCAACGCGCCGATCGCCGTCGGGCTGACCCTTGACATCACCACCAGCGACGCCGCCATCCTCGACGTGGTCGGGGCCTGGGGCGGCGCGGACTGGGGGATCAGCTCGGTGGGGACCCCTTGGATAGCTGGCCACTGGGGGCTCAATCTCAACCAGGCGTTGGGCCGGTGTGACACCTCGGGGTGCAACCTCTACCAGGCCGAGCGCCTCCTCGTCACGCTTTGGCGGGGCTGCGACGCGCTGCCGATCACCTCGCCAGGCCTGACCCTCGACGCCAACGGTGCGCAGTCGGCCAGCCTCGGTTCGAGCGCGGTGACCACGAACTTGGACGTGACCGCCCTGCCGACTCAAGCCGGGCTGGCCTGCGGCGCCCCATCCAGCGGCACCTTGACCACGTCTCCCGAGAGCAGCGTCGGGGTCGGCGCGGAGATGCAGTGGATGTTGCGCTTCGACCCGCCCAACGGCGTCTATCCGCTCGGCGACGCCCTCGTCGTGCATCGGTTGTCACCGGACGTCGACCTCCAGAGCGTCGACGGGTTGAGCCCCGAGCAATTCCTGCATGCGAGCTGCGTGCTCCCGGGCGAGCCGGGCACCTTCGATCGGGCGTCATTTTCAGCCTATCTGGCCGATGGGAGCTGTAGCTACGCGGCGCCCACGGACCTCGCGGAGGTGACCCACCTGGTCATGGACGCGACCACCTGGGGTGAGCCGACGCGCATCGACCCGTTCGAGCTGCGTTACACCACCGCCGGGGCCTCCGCCGCGACATCGTCGGTGGCCATCGCCGAGCTGACAGTGCAGTCGCCCGATGGGCAGGCTGAAGTGCTCCACACCATCGACGTGGTCGAAGAGGCGAGCTTCGACGTGCGCGCTTCGGCGGACGTCAGCGAGGTCGACGTGGGTGACGAGGTGACGTGGACGTTTGGCCTGGGATCGACGCCCGGCGTGGCGTGGGCGACCAACGCCACGCTGACCGTCACCTTCGCGCCGGGGATCGCGCCTCAGCTCGCCACCGTGACGTTGCCCGGCTCGTGCCCCAACCTGCAGGGGGTCATCGGGCCCGAGCAGGCCACCACCGACGCGGCCGGGCGCGCCGTGCTGACCTGGGCCCTGGGGACCGCCGTGGGCCCGACCTGCGGACCCGGAGCGGAGGTCCCCGTGCTCATCGACGTCGTCGGTCGCGCGGACCCGGGGCATGCCTTCGACGATGGTGAGGTGCTCGTCACCGACATCGCCTTGAGCGCCGACAACGCGCCGGACCAGACCGCGACCCACGAGCTGGTCACGGTGCGCTCGCCCAACGAGCTCACGGTGGAGGTCGCGGCGCTATGCACCGCAGCGGACGATCCTCAGGCGACGGTGACCTATCAGTCGCTGGGTGGCGCGCCGCTCAGTGGGGTGTCGGTGGTGCTGCCCATCGACAGCTCCATGGTCACCATCGCCGATGTCACCGGCACCGAGGGGCTCCTGCTCGAGGCCCAGGACGCCGACGGCTGGTTCGCCTGGTCCGTCGATCTAAGCGCCGCGCAGCGCTCCGGGATCACCGCGATCCGGGCGTTCGAGCTCACTCTGGCTCCGCACCAGCCGGCCCGCGGGTTCACCGCGGTCTTCGAGTTCGTCAGCGGCGCCTCCGCCGATCAGGGGCTGACGCTGGCGGCGACCGCCTCCTCTGCGGAGCTCGACCCGGTGACCTCTGCCAGCGGCGCCCCGCTGGTGCCCAGCACCTGCCCGGGCTCCGGCGGGATCGATAGCGATGGTGACGGGCTCACCGACCTCGATGAGCTCTTCATCCACCAGACCAACCCGGACGATCCGGACACCGACGGCGATGGGCTGAACGACGGCGACGAGGTCGAGCAGCACCTGACCGATCCGCTCCTGAGGGACACCGACGAGGGCGGCATGGGCGATGGCGATGAGGTCGCGCTCGACCAGGACCCGCTGGAGCCGCTCGACGACTTCGCCGCGAGTGCGGTCGGTGGTGGCGCTGGATTTGGGTGCGACAGCGCGGGGGCCCCGCTCGCGCCATGGAGTGCGTTGGTGTTGCTGGGTTTCGGGTTGCTCGTCACGGTTCGGCGGCGCCGCTCGCTGCTGGTCGTGATCCTCGCGACGCTGACTGGAGCGATGTCGATCGCGCCACCCACCTCGCACGCCGCTGGGCCGTCCGGCTTCACCACGATCTTGTTCTAGCCGGTGCCGGGTCGAGACCGGATCTTCAGCCTCGAGACCGCCGGCCTCGCGCCCCACCTTCAGGTCTATGGGGGGCTCTGGTTCGTCTATTCGGACGACCTGCTCACGATGACCTCGACGGTCAACGACCAGCGGACGTCGCTGCTCAAATCCCAGGCCCTGCTCAACGCCTCCTTCGGCCTGTCGCTCAAGAACATCGTCGCCATCGAGATGGGCATCCCGGTGGTCTTGCATAGCGCCGGCGAGTCTCAGACCTTCGGTGCGCTCGGTGCCCCGCGGGGTGGAGACATCCTGGTGCGCATCCGGACGCGTTTTTACGGTGGCGCCTTCGACGCCTTCGGGATGGGCGCCAGCCTGACGGTCCATGTGCCCACCGGCAGCGATGAGGCGCTGAGCGGTGACGGCCGGATGCGCGCGGCGCTCCGCATCAACGCGACCTACCACTCGTCTCCGGTGCTGTTCACGGCGTCGGTCGGGGCGCTGATTCGATCCGAGCCGGGGGAGTTTCGCGACCTGCGGCTGGGCCATGAGCTGCTGCTCGGAGTGGGCGCCAAATTCGACGTGGTCGACCCGCTCAAGCTGGGGCTGGAGCTCCTGTGGCGGACTCAGCTCAACGACGCTATCGGCTCGGCTGGAGCGAGCCCGCTGGAGCTGGTCATGGGGGCGGACGTGCTCGCCTGGAAGAACCTGGCCCTGGACGCCGGCGTCGGGGTTGGCCTCGTGAGCGGCTACGGCGCGCCGGATTGGCGCATCTTTCTCGGCGTCCAGTGGATCTCCGACGAGCACGTGCCCGCGGACATGGACGGCGACGGCATCGACGACCTCACCGACAAATGCAACACCGAGCCCGAAGACAAAGACGGGTTCGAGGACGGCGACGGTTGCCCCGAGCCCGACAACGACCTGGACGGGGTGCTCGATCCCAAAGACCGTTGCCCGACCATCCCAGGTGGCGAAAATGCCAGCGCGGGCTGTCCGCGCGACGTCGACACCGACAAGGACGGCCTGGCCGACGCCTACGATCGGTGTCCCCTGCTCAGCCAGGGCGACGGCGGCCGGAACGGATGCCCGGTGGACATCGACAGCGACTCCGACGGCATCCTCGACATGGACGACCCATGCCCGGCGCATGCCGCCGGCGCCGGCGGAACGTTCGGTTGCCCGGTGGGATTCGACAGCGACGGCGATGGGCTGCTGGACGTCATCGATAAATGCCCCCACGACGCCATGGGCGGGGCGGGCGGCGCGATGGGCTGCCCGCCGGGGCTGGACAGCGACGGCGACGGCCTCCTCGACGCCATCGATCGCTGCCCCCACCACGGCGGCGGCAGCGACGCGGTCATGGGTTGCCCGCCGGGGCTGGACAGTGACGGCGACGGGCTGCTCGATGTCCTGGAGCGATGCCCACGGTTCAAGGGGCCCGCCGAGAGCGCGGGTTGCCCCAAGGGTCTGGACAGCGACGGCGACGGGCTGCTCGATGAGTTCGACCGATGCCCCGGGATGAAGATGGGGTCAGGCGGGCTCGCTGGCTGCCCCGCGGGATTCGACAGTGACGGTGACGGGATCTTGGACATGCACGACAAGTGCTCGATCCACGCGTCCAAGGACACGCCGATCGGCTGTCCGCTCTCTCTGGACTCCGATGGCGACGGGCTGCTGGACATCGACGATCAGTGCCCGCTTCACAAGCCGGACGCTGCGGGCAAGCGCGGGTGTCCATCGACGCTTGACTCGGACGGCGACGGGCTGCTCGATTGGGAGGACCGTTGCCCGCTCATCAAACCCGGAGACGGCGGCGGCAATGGGTGCCCGCCGGGGCTGGACAGCGACGGCGACAAGGTCCCCGACATGAGCGACTCGTGCCTGGCGGAGTCCGAAGACGGCGAAGGCCTCAAGCCGGCGGATGGCTGCAAGAACTCCAACGTCCGCGTCGTCGACTGCAAGATCAACATCGCCGACAACGTGTTCTTCTCCCACAGCCGCGCCAAACTTCGGAAGGGCGCGAGGCCCATTCTGCTGGCTGTGGCGCGTGAGGTGCGAAAGCTGGCCTCGGTGACCAAGCTGGTGGTCGAGGGTCACACCGACAGCGACGGCTCGGCAGCGATGAACATGGCCTTGTCTGTAAAGCGAGCGACCGTCGTCGCGAACGCCCTGAGGAAGCAAGCGCTGCTCGGGGGGATCGCGGTGGAGCCCAGAGGCTTCGGCGAGACCAAGCCGGTCGCGCCGAACACTGACAACAAGGGTCGCGCAAAGAATCGGCGCGTGGAGTTCCGCGTGGTCGGTGGCAGATGCAAGACCGGCGGCGCGGGCCCCTCTGAGTGATCAGGGCCCCGACAAGGAGCTTCGCTGTGGTTCGGCGCCGGACGCACGCCCCCCTCGGGGCTCGCCGTTGACAAGGGGGCGCCGTCGGCCGTCGGTGGCTGCCCCAACGGGGGCGGCTGGGGGCGCGTGAGACGGTCACAGCTGCTTGCTCACCCATCGAGCTCACTCAGCCGAGTTTCGGGCGAGTAGGGCCACCGACTTCGCCGGGACATTCATACGGAACCACAGGTCCTTAGCGGCCCGCGGCGCAAAACTGCGCTCACGCTCGCAGACCGGGTCGCGCCTCGCCGCCGCTCTCAGCGGGGGCGGTGGAGAAGGTCAAAGCTGCTTGGTCACCCACCGCGCTCACTCGGCCGAGTTTCGGGCCAGGACCTCGCGCTGCGCCCATCGCTGATGACCGACGACGTCATCGCCCCCCGAGGGAGGGGCTCTGGCCGCTCCATGGCGCGTGGGAGTGAGGCCGCGTTCCCTTCGTGAGCGACGCAACAAAAAAAGCGGCGCAACAGGAGCGAGGGCTCTCTGTTGCGCCGCCGTGCGAAGGTTCGCTGGCGCGATCACATCAACGCAGCTCTGGGCTCCGAGAGCCTGTTCAGGGCGTGTCGATGCCGAACTGGGCCAGGCAGCTCAGGTAGTCCTCGTTCGGGGCCCAGCCGCACTGGCCAGCGTCGCCATAGTTACCGCAGGTCGTGAACTCGAGGCACACGTACCACTCTGCCCAGATGCAGACGCTGGCCATGGGCTCAGGCGCACAGATCTCGTTGGAGCACCCCGTGGCCTGGCAGGTGTCGGTCGGCGGCGGCGGGTCGTCTTTGGGCATACACACTCCAGGCGGCATGGGTGCGCCGCCACCGTCGCTTGGCGGCGCGAAGCCCGACTGGCTCGTGTCGCAGAACGCGTCGCTGGGGCAGTCCGCGTCGGTGACGCAGTACGCTGGGTCATCTGGAACGCACTGCCCGGGCGGGGCGACCATGGCGTCGCTGGAGCTGTCCCCGCTGCCGCTTCCAGACGGCGGCTCGGTGGGGTTGGTCGCCCAGGAGCAGCTCTGCCCGTCCTCGCAGTCTGCGTCGCTCCAGCACTCGTCGCCGGTCGGGGTGTCGGCGCACCAGCCCCAGCAGCTCGGCTCGGGACAGGTCTCTCCCGGCGGGCAGGCCTCGGCGGTACACACGTCCAGGGCGCAGTACTGGTCGGCCGCGCAGTCGGTGTCGGCGGTGCAGTCGTATTCGGGCTTGGGGGGCACGCAGTAGCCCCAGCACTCGTCCGCCGGGGCCTCCGGGCAGTTCTCTCCAGCAGGGCAGGGGAGCGGATCGTTACAACCCATGAACTCGCATACGTTGTCACCGATGCAGTCGGCGTCGCTGGTGCAGTCGCCGTTGCCGATGGGCTCACAATAGCCGCTCGCCTGGCACGGCGGGCACGGGTCGCAGTCACCGCCGTCGGGGCAGGGCGCACAGTCGGGGCAGATGGTCGACAGGACACATTGCTCGTCCGCGGCGCAGTCGGCGTCGCTGGTGCAGTCGTCGCCGCCCACAGGCTCACACCACCCGGTCGTCTCGCAGGGCGGGCAGGGCTCGCAGTCCTCGCCCTCGGGGCAGGGGGCGCAGGCCGGACAGATGGTGGATATGACGCACTTCTCGTCGTCGGCGCACTCGGCGTCGTCGGAGCACTGGCCCCCGGTCGCGTCCTGGCAGACGCCGTAACACTCGGGCGCGCAGTCGCAGTCGCCTTCGGGGCACACGCACTCGGCGCACACGATCTGACACTTCTGGTCGCTCGGGCAGTCGCTGTCCAACGAGCACTCGCCGCTGCTCTCGTCGGGGACGCAATAGCCGGCGCAGACCCCCAGGCACGGTCCGTCAGGGTCGGTGCATGGGTTCAAGCAGAGCTCGTCGGCGTTGCACTTGAAGCCGTCCGCGCATTCCTGGTCGCTGTAGCAGAAGTCCTCGGCGGGTGGGTCCACGCAGGTACCAAAGCACGGGCAGTCTGCCGGATCGGTGTCGGGAGCGCACGGGGCGCAGGCGACGTCGCAGAGCTGACCCGGACCACAGTCGGCGTCGACGTTGCAGTCCGCAGGGGGCGCGACGCAGACTCCGGCGCTGCAGGTCGCGCCGGCCGCGCAGTCCGAGTCCGCTGTGCAGGTCAGCGGGGGGATGTCTTCGATGCAGACACCATCGGCCGAGCAGGCCTGCCCCGGGCTGCAGTCGGCATCGCTGCCACACGACCCGCCGATTCCGCACTCGAACACGCAGGTGTTGGATGGACAGGTCCAGGCCCCGACGCAGTCGATGGGGGGTGTCCCGCCGCAGTCGGACGCCGCGGCGCACTCGGTGATGGGTTGTCCGGGTTTGGGCGGCGTGTCTTCCGGCAGGCAGCCCGTGAGCGCGGCGCTGCCGAGCAACGCTAAAGCGAGGAGTGGGTGTCTCATACTGGGTTCTCCCTGTCGTCGTGGTCCCTGATGCGGCGCGAGGCTGCGACTCGCGTCCGTCGCTGTCGGGGGACAGAGCAATCCCCGTGCCAACGACGCAAACCGCTGTGTCAGGGGCCAGCGGCCCCCGATCGGGAGCGTCGGGGCAAGTCAGCATTCACACAGGTGTAGAAAAATTGCCCACCGCCTATTCCCAGTGTTCGTTTGCATCCGGCTCGATATTGGCGAGCGATCGGCGTC
>JAAZYN010000300.1 GCA_014239625.1 Myxococcales bacterium
CTGACGCTCATCGGCCTGTCGATCGTCTCGATCTTCATGGGGTTCGAAAGCACCGGCGCCAGCGAACCACACCTGGGCCCGGTCCCGGGTGCGGCAACCCTGCCGGCCGTGTTCGCCATCTTCTTTCCCGCGGTCACCGGCTTCACCGCGGGCGTCAACATGTCGGGGGATCTCAAGGACCCGAAAAAGGCGCTGCCCAGAGGCACCCTGGCGGCCATCGGCCTCGGTTTGATCGCGTACATCGGGCTGACGGTGTTCCTCGCCTACCGCATCCCCGCGGAAGACCTGGCCGACCCCGAGGTGCTGCTGAAGAGCTCCTGGATCCCCGAGTTCGTCGTCGCAGGTATCTGGGGCGCCACGCTGTCGTCGGCCATCGGGTCGATCCTCGGCGCGCCGCGCATCCTTCAGGCCAAGAGCATCGATCGCATCACCCCCCAGGTGTTCGCTCGCGGGCGCGGCAAGAGCAACGAGCCGATCAACGCGTTGGTCCTGACGTTCGGTATCGCTGAGTTTGGGATCCTGGTCGGCGACCTCGACGTCATCGCCGCCGTCGTCTCGATGTTCTTCATCATGACGTACGGCTTCTTGAACCTCTCGTGCGCCGTCGAGATGTGGGCGAGCCCCGACTTCCGGCCGGAGTTCAGGATCCCGCGCGCGGTTCCGGTCATCGGCGCGGTGACCTGCGTCTTGATCATGATTAAGCTGGATTTTCTGGCGATGATCGCAGCGACGGCGATCCTCACGGCGCTGTTTTTGTACTTCAAGCGCCGCGAGCTGACGCTGGAGAGCGGAGACACCTGGGAGGGGGTCTGGTCCTCGGTGGTGCGGTCCGGATTGGCGCGCCTCAGCCGTGGCCGTTCCCATCGCCGCAACTGGCGGCCAAACGTGGTCGCCTTTGTGGGCTCAGCTGTTCCTGGCGGTCCTCCGGACGCATTGACGACCGGCCTGGTGCGGGCCGTCGCCGCGTCACGCGGCGTCCTCACCGAGTTCGAGCTGGTCGCCGACCCCGGGCGTGGCCGCGGGGAGAAAGCTGACAGCGGGGCGATCCGGGAAGACATGGCGGCGCAGGGGATCTTCACCCGCAACGTCCGAACCCACGATCCCTACGAGACCATCGCGGGGGTCTGCCGATACCATGGCTTCTCGGGCCTCGAGCCGAACACCATCGCGCTGCCGCTGTCCGCCGCGCTCGACGACAGCGCCCGCTTCGTGGCGCTCTGGGACACCCTCGACGATCTCGACTACAACGTCATCCTCCCCAGCCCTGGGGCCCGCGGAGCGGCGGGCGGGGAGCTGAAGACGTTGGACCGCACCGGCCGGCGTATCGACGTGTGGTGGACCCCTGGGCGCGGCAACGTGGGGTTCGGTCTCGCGTTGGTGCGGTTCATTACGTCCACGGATCAGTGGCGGCGGGCTGAGATGCGGTTCATCTTGCTGACCGAGGACCGGACTCGTGGCGACGTCCTCTACAAGGCGACGCAGCGGCTGCTCGCGGAGGCGCGAGTGGGCGCCGCGGTGAAGGTGCTCTCCCTTGAGGAGGTCGAGCTCGACTTCGACGAGCTGGTGCGCCAGGAGTCCCACGATGCGGACCTGACCGTGCTGGGGCTGCCCTCCAAGCTCGACCTGGCCGGCGTGGAGGCGGCCGCGGCCCTGGCCGCCGCCCTCCCCGCGAGCCTGTTCGCGAAGGCGTCGCGGTTGTTCGATGAGACGGCCTTCGAGCGAAAGGCCGAGGAACGCTCCTCTGCTGCGACCGAGGCGGGACGGGACGAATCGGGTTCGGAAGTGCTGGCTGACCTGCGGGAGCCGCTCACCGCCGAGCTGGCCGAGCAGCTCGTTCGGTTCGACACGTCGGTCGCCACGATCGCCGAAGACTTCTTCGCGCGAGGTTTGAGCTACGCCCAGCGCGCGGACACGCGTCTTCTAGAGCGGGCGGTCGCGCTCCTCTCCAAGCAGATGTCGCAGATCCCCAAGGGGTTGTCCGGGCCTATCCCCAAGCAGCGCAAACTGCTCAACCGCGTCGTCGGCTCCTTCATCTTCCAGGCCCATCGAATGCTCCGCGAGTTCGACGAGGACGAGATGGGAGTGCTGCGTGATGGGCTGGAGCATGGCGTCGACGCACTGCATCTGGGGATCGGCGAGCTCAAGTTGGAGCTCCCGCGGGAGGTCCAGGTGGAGAGACCCATCACCGATTTCGCGCCCCTTCCGGAAGACTCGGGGCGCTTGCGGAGGCTCAAGCTCCGTCGCCGTGTGGCCGCCAGGCTGGCGCGTCGATCGGTGCGTTACAGCGTCCGGACCTCCGCGTTGGCGGGTTACTATCTGGACGAGGCGGTCATCGCCATGGCCCACGGGGTGGCGGTAGACGCCGCGTGTCGCCATTACGAGGTCATTCGTGTGGTGATCAGCGTGCTCCACTCCGCGCGGCAGACCATGGACCAGGTCCTCAACCGGCTCGGCGGCGAGACGGACTTGGAGGCGTTGATCGAGAGCGAGCGTGACCGACTCCTCGGGCTGCTGCGGCGAGAGCTGGAGAGCAGCCGCGTCGGGGCGTCCCGTCAGCGCGAGGGCCTGCGTTTGCGAGCCCGGGCTATCGCCAACCGGCTCGGCGTTGACCTCGACCAGATCGACGCCAACTACCTGCTCCGCAAGCGGCGTACCGTGAGTCGCGAAGCGGTCGCCGCCGCCGAGGAGCTGGCGGAGTCCGCCGAGAGGTGGACCGACAACGCCCGACTGCGCGTGCGGCGCGGCCAGCTGCAGATGGCTGTGGCCGGGCTGCAGCATCGGCTCAAGAGCATCGCGCAGCGCACCAGCACGGCCACCGGCGCGTTGCTCACAGGCGGCGTGCTCGCCGGGTATTCGGCGTTGCTCGAGGCGCTGGTCGCCTATCGAGATGCGGTGGCCGAGGGGGACCCAGGGGCGCGCCTGAAGGTCCCCGAGTTCCGCAAGCGTTTCGATGACGCGCAGATGGTCGCCGAGCTGACCGCTGAGCTGCAGCAGGTCGTGGAGCAGCTGCCCGAGAAGATCATGACGCTCAGCGACGATGAGGTCGCGGCGCTCGATGACGCCCCGTTCGGCGACCCGGAGGTCCTCGAGGTGGCGTTGCGTCGCATGATTGAGGTGCTCGTCGAGACGGAGCTCATCGGCCCCGTGCAGGCTCGCGCGTCACAGATCCCGGAGGTGGAGCACCGCGCGGTGGGGATCGCCCAGGACACGCTCCGGCTGATCCAGTACCACAGCGCCAGCGACCGGGAGTCGGATGCGGCCGCCGCAGAGGCGGTCACCATCGGTGACGACCTGACCACCGTGATCGAGACCTCCCTGGCCCGCATCAACGCTGAGAAGCTCAAGCTAGAGGGCCAGGCGCCAGCGATGCTCCAGCTGCTCGAGCAGCAGCTCATGATCGTACTCGAGAGGAGCCACTCCTACGCCATCACCGGCGGCACCGAGGGGCAGTTCGTGGCCACCCGAGCCGTCGGAGACAACGCATTCAAGCGTTACACCAATATGCTGCGCGAGCGCACGCGCGACGTGGTCTACCGGCAGAGCGCCGGAGTGTTGTACCGGCGAAACGCCGGCACAGTGCACGCGCGCCGCATCCGTGCCGAGCGCGCTGATGGCGCCATCGTCGACCCCATGTTGGCGCTGGTAGTGGGGGCGACGCCAGGGCCCGAGTTGCTTCAACAGCTCCCCTTTTATTATCGCCAGCTGTTTTTGGGGAAAGCGGCTATCGGCGAGGACTTCTGGGTCGGCCGGCGGCGGGAGATCGAGGCGTGCAAGCGCGCCATCGACCACTATCGGCAGGGGTACCCTGGTGCGCTGGTGGTGATCGGTGAGCGCAACGCCGGCAAGTCGGCGCTGTGCCAATTTGTGGCCAACACGTTCTTCGACCGCCGGCGCGTGTTCCACATCTTCGCGCCGGCGGGTGGAACGACCGACGCCGAGGCGCTCCGTCGCCGCGTGGAGAGCGAGCTGAAGAGGTCCGGAGAGCTCGACGAGATCTTCGGCAGCCTGAGCAACGACAGCGTCGTGGTCTTCCATGACCTGGAGCTCTGGTGGGAGCGTGGGCCCGAAGGGACGAGGGTCATCGAAGCGCTGTTGGAGCAGGTGGATCGACACGCGGACGATTGTCTCTTCGTGTTCAACCTCAACACCAACGCGTACCGCTATCTGGATCGGATCGTCCGGATCAGTGACCGGGCCCTCGCCACGGTGACGTGCCTCCCGCTCCTGGCCGAGGAGCTCAAGGACGTGGTGATGAAGCGACACCGCTCCACCGGGCTGGAGTTCGTGTTGGATGGGCGGCGACAGGCGGACCTGTCGGACTTTCGGCTGGCGGGCTTGTTTACCCGCTTTTATGACGTGTCGCGGGGCAACGTCGGCGCGGCTCTGCAGTCGTGGATCGCACACATGGAGTCCATAGACGGCGACGTACTGACCCTGCGCAGGCCAGCGACGCCGGTGCTGGACATCTTCGACCAGCTCCATTGCACGTGGCAGGCGCTGCTGGTGCAGTTTGTCCTGCACAAACAGTTGACGATGGAGCAGCTGGCCCGGCTGACCGGAGAGTCGCAGGCGGCACTGACGGCCGAGATCGGGGCGCTAAAACGTATGGGGCTCGTCAACCAGAGCGGCGACGGCGTCCTCGAATTGGACCGTTGGTCACAGCACCTGCTGACGACCTATCTGTCGCGTCGGAGGATCATCGCGTGACCGGACTCGACGTCAGCAATTGGGGCCTGGTCGTATTTTTCATCCTGGCGATCACCCTGTTCCTGTTCATTCGGGGGGCCCGCCACCTGCTGAGCTTGTCGCGGATCAACAGGTCGCGGCGAGACACCATCGAGCGCGTGTGGCCCGTCGCCGAGGGCCTGCTCTGGCTGTTCTTCATCGTCAGCGGGCTGCCGCTCATCTTCGTGGACAGTCCCAGCTATACGCCGTTCGTGGTCGGCATCTTCATCGTCGGGCTGGTGTGGTTCGCGCGGGCTGCCGTTGGCGACTTTGTGGACGGCGTGTTCTTGCGAGCCAGCCAGGCGATCAAGGTGGGCGATCAGGTGACCGTCGAGGGTCAGCGGGGCGCCGTGCGTAAACTCGGCTATCGGGCGTTGACATTGGAGACCCGCGATGGTGACGAGGTGGCTATCCCCTACAGCAGGATGTCTCGAGACACGATTATCCGGGAGGCTCACTTCGAGGGTGCCGCGCGCCATCCCTTCCACGTCCACCGGCCCGACGGCCTGAGCGCAGCTAGAGCGCACGGGCTCATCTTGCGCGCGGCCATGGACTGCCATTGGTCCTCGGTCGCTCAGGCGCCCCGAGTCGATCTCGGACCGGACGGTCGCCTGGAGGTCACCGTGTTCGCGCTCGATGCCGAGCGGGGACCCGACATCGAGCGGGCCGTGCGCGTCGCGCTGTCCCAGATCGATGATGGCACTTCGAGCGACACCGAGGAGGCTTAGCCCCAATGCCGATCACTTAGTCTTGTGGGCGTCACAGGACGGGCGCCTGAACGCG